>JBGPZR010000066.1:0-8263 GCA_041493845.1 Terriglobia bacterium
AACCGTCAAGCTGGGTCTCCAGACCGCCACACAATTCGAAGTACTCTCCGGCTTGCAGCAAGACGACTTGGTCATATTCGGCGAGCAGGGCCAATACAAGCCCGGTGAGCTTGTGAAGCCGAAACTGATCCAGCCAGCGGGAACGGAGTAAGGAATCCCATGCCCACTTTTTCACTGAAACATCCTTATTTCATTATTGTTCTTTGTCTCTTCATCTGCGTGCTCGGATTGACCAGCATGGTTCAGATGCCTGTGGACATGTTTCCACCGATCAACATTCCCGTCGTGCTCGTCGCCACTTTTTACAACGGCATGCCTCCCGAACAGATCGAAGCGGACATCACCGACACCTTTGAACGTTTCTTCACGCTCGGCAGCGGCATTGATCACATGGAGTCCCGTTCGATGGCCGGCGTCAGCCTGATCAAGATTTACTTCCAGCCTGGAACCGACGCCAACGCGGACGTGACACAGATTTCAAATCTGGCGATGGCTGATTTGCGGCGGCTGCCCCAGGGAACTCTTCCGCCCGTGGTCATGAAGGTGGACGCGTCGAGTCTTCCCGTATGCCTGCTTACCGTGGAAGGAGAGGGGCTGAACGAAACGCAACTCCACGACTACTTGCAATTCCAGATTCGCAATCAAGTCGCGGGCGTGCCGGGAGCTACTGTTCCGCCCCCATACGGAGGACGATACCGGCAAGTTATGGTCGATGTGGACCCGCTGAAATTGCAGGCGCACCAATTGAGCCCCATGGACGTTGTTCGCGCTGTCAATGAGTCGAATTTGATTTTGCCTGCCGGTGATGTGCGCATTGGCCCGCTCGATTACAACATCTACACCAACGCACAAGTCCCGGATCCTGCAGCGCTGAATGAGGTGCCACTAAAGACCGAGGGGCAGAAGTCCGTCTTCGTTTCCGACATCGGCAAAGCCTCCGACAGCGCTTCCTTCCAGTACAACATCGTGCGCGTGGACGGACAAAAGTCGGTTTACGTTCCGATTCTCAAGCAAGGCGGCGATACGAACACAATCCAAGTGGTTGACGGAATCAAGCAGGCCATTACTGCTCTTCGCGATATTCCTCAACAACTGAAGAGCCACGTTGTTTTCGACCAGTCTTTGTTTGTCAAGGGGGCGATTTCGACCGTGATACACGAAGGTGCGGTGGGAATCCTGCTGACCGCCGCGATGGTTTGGCTTTTCCTCGGGAGCGTCCGGGCGACCGCGGCTGTTTTTCTTTCGATTCCCTTGTCCGTGATGATCACCTTTTTTATCCTGCATACCGGCGACAAAACGATCGACAGTATGGTTTTGAGCGGCCTCGCGCTCGCCTTTTCCCGGCTGATCGACAATTCCGTCGTGGTGCTCGAAAACATCTATCGTCACATCGAGCACGGCGAAGATCCAAAAGTGGCTGCAGTAAAGGGTGCAAACGAGGTCGCCCTCGCCGTGCTGGCCATCACCCTGGTTGCGATCATTGTTTTTTTTCCAGTTACTTTTCTCTTCGGCGTGAGCAAATATCTGTTTTTCGCGCTTGCTCTTGCTGTCGTGATCGCTTTGTTCGGTTCCTATTTCGTCGCCGTAACGGTTGTTCCCCTTTTCTGTGCCCACTTTCTAAAAGCGGTCCACGCCCGTGCGGGAAGTGAAGAGACTCGGAAATCCTGGAGCGAGCTGTTTCATGCCAGGTTCAACGCCCGATTCGAGAAAACACTGAATTTCTACGAACGATGGGTGAGAAAGGCGTTGGAACGCCCGCGCGAGGTCTTGGTCGGTTTCGTCGTGTTTTTTCTGTTAAGCCTGCTGTTGTATCCCTTCATCGGAGTGGCTTTCTTTCCCCAGACGGACGCCGGCCAGTTCGTCATCAATGTGAAAGCGCCCACAGGAACGCGCATTGAATTGACGGAGAACTACATCAAGCATGTGGAGCAAATTGTCAGGGAAATCGTCAAACCCGAGGATTTGAGCACCATCGTTTCGAACATCGGTGTGACGCCGGACCTGTCCGCCTTGTTCACACAGAACTCCGGCATGCACACGGCATTCGTACAGATAGGGCTGAAGGAAGACCACAAAGTCAGTAGCTTCATCTACATGCGCGAAGTCCGCCAGCGCATCGCGACCGAACTCCCGGAACTGCGCACCTATTTTCAATCCGGCGGTCTGGTGGACGCGGTTCTCAATCAGGGCAAAGCGGCGCCCATTGACGTACAGGTGAGCGGAATGGATTTGCAGACGGACGATCGCATCGCGCAGGACTTCGCGCGCCAGATCAAGCAGCTTCCCGACGTATCCGACGTGTATATCCCGCAAGACATGGACTATCCGGCCTTGCGAGTGAACGTGAATCGCGCACGCGCCAGCCAACTCGGCCTCACGCCCAAGGAAGTCATCGGGAACCTGATCACTGCTCTGACCTCGGACGTGATGATTGCGCCAAGCTACTGGGTGGATCCGAAGAGCGGGAACAACTATTTCGTCAGCGTGCAGTATCCGGAGAATCAGGTGAAGTCAATCGAAGAGCTGAAAGCGATGCCATTGCACTCCTCGGGCCGGCGAATGCCTACTTATCTCAACCAGGTTGCCGACGTCACGCCAATCCTCACTCCGACCGAAGTAGATCATTACCAGTTGCAGCGCACCGTGGATGTATACGTGGCGCCCGCCGGCGAAGATATCGGCAATCCGGCAAAGGAGATCTCAAAAATCATCCAGGCGGCGAAGCTTCCGGCCAACATCCGAGTGAATATGCGCGGGCTGGTGGTGACCATGCAGGATTCCTTCCGGAGCTTTGGCTTCGGGCTCCTGCTGGCGATTTTGCTGGTGTATTTGATTCTCGTGGCTCAGTTCGCTTCGTTCACGGATCCCTTCTTGATCATCCTCGCCGTCCCCACCGGGCTCATCGGCGTCCTTTTTACTCTGGTCCTGACGGGCACGACTCTGAACATCCAATCACTGATGGGCGTGGTGATGCTGCAAGGGATGGTGGTTTCAAACAGCATTCTGATCGTGGATTTCGCCAACGCGTTGCGCACCGAGGGTCACTCGGTCGTTGAGGCAGTCGCCCATGCCTGCCGCATCAGGCTTCGCCCGATTTTGATGACTTCGCTCGCGACCGTTGTGGGCCTCCTGCCCATGGCATTCAAGCTCGAAACTGGAAGCGAAGCCTATGCCCCGCTGGCGCGCGCCATCATTGGCGGGCTGTTGACGTCGATCATCCTCACTCTCTTCGTTGTGCCCGCAGCGTACCTGCTCATCTATCAGCGTCGCGCCGAGGCCACTGCAGGAGCGGTGGCGCAGGAGGCACAGTGATGCGCCGCCATGCTCTGTTCCTGACTTTCCTGTTTCTCACGTTCACTCACGCACCCTGCTTTGGGCAAAATGAGCAGAATCTCACGCTGGCCGAGGCAGAAAAGATTGCCATCCAGAATCACCCCCAGATCCAGGTTGCAACCTACCTCGCGTCCGCGGCTACAGCACGTGTGACACAGGCGCGCGCCGCCTATTACCCGCAGGCGAATGGCAGCCTGACGGGCGTTGACGCGCAGCGCAACAGTCGCATCGCCGCGGGGGCGTTGAACAATCCCATCATCTTCGAACGATACTCAAATGGGGTTACCGTCGGTCAGCTTCTCACCGACTTCGGCCGCACCCACGAGCTCGTCAAGAGTTCAAGCTACCGTGCGCAAGCGCGGCAGGAAGATGTGACCGCCACGCGCGCCGACGTTTTGCTGCAGGTGGACCAGGCCTACTTCGCGGTCCTGAAAGCGCAAAGCGTGCTTCAGGTCGCGGAGAAGACTGTCAATACGCGCCAGCTTGTGGCCGATCAGGTTAGCGCTCTCGCAAAAAACAAGCTCAGGTCTGGATTGGATGTGAGCTTTGCGAACGTGGATCTCGCGCAGGCTCAGCTCCTGTTGGTGCAAGCTCAAAACGATCTGCAGGCCTCGGCGGCTGACCTTTCTGCGGCGTTGGGATACTCCAGTCAACGGACGTTCCGGCTGGCCGAGGAGCCGCTCCCTGCCGCCCCGCCCTCTGATCTGGCCCAGCTCCTCCAGCAAGCGTTGCAAAACCGGCCGGAACTAATCAGCCAACGACTGGATGTGAATTCGGCGAAGAGCTATGCCACCGCAGAACGCGATCTGTGGTTTCCCACCATCACGGCGGTTGGAACGGCAGGGCTCACGCCTTACGGGGCGGACCAACTCGCCCCCCGTTACGCCGCCGCGGGGTTCAACGTCAACATTCCGCTGTTCAATGGGCACTTGTACGGCGCCCTTCGCTCCGAGGCCGACGCGCTGGCTCAGGCGCAGCAGCAGTATCTCCGAACTCTCCAAGATCGCATTGTTCGCGACGTACAGAAGGCCTGGCTTAATGCAAATTCGGGTTATCAGCGGCTTTCGCTTACTGACCAGCTCCTGAAAAACGCTGTCCAAGCGCTTGATCTGGCGCAGGAGCGTTACAAGCTTGGCTTGAGCTCCATCATTGAGCTCAGTCAGGCACAGCTTAATGAAACCCAGGCTGAAATCGAACAAGCGGGCGCCAAGTACGATTACGAAGCGCAACTTTCGGCTTTGAACTATCAAGTGGGACGAATGCCATAGGAGATTTCAATGCATGTGTCAATCGAGAGCTCTTGGTAATTGATGAGGTAAGAAGTCATTCTTGGGAGGGGAAATGTCTCAAGTCACCGGACAACCAGCACGCTTTCTGCTGCTCGCCCTGCTCCTCGCAATCCCCTTTTCGGCATTTGCACAAGAACCTCCTTCACCGGCGCAAAAATGGCGGCAATCTCAAAAGACCGACACAGTCCGCGGATTTGCTTACACTCAATTTACGTTAGCCGGTAAATTCCTGAAATGGCCGGAAAGGGATGCCTCGAATCGTCCCACCTTGGAGGTGGACTGCCGAACTTCTGAGCGCTCCAGCGGGTCGAAGGGGAAATTCTGGCACGCCTATTTCCTCACCGGCACCCCGCTGACTATTGAGTACGTTGAACCGGACGAGATTAAGGCTGGGATTATGTATTATCAGAAAGTTTCGGTCCGCTATCGCCTGGACGACGGGAAGGAGCGGAGAGAGGAGTGGTCACCAGGCGCGGACAAGACTTCGGTCTCCATTCCAAAAGATGCGCTTAAGAGGATGCTAGGGGCACACACGGTTTTGATCATCGTGAATGAAAACAACGCGGCGGAAGTCAGCGCCCAGTTCGAAATGCCCGATTCGGCCGAGGTTGCCCGGGCATGTAACATTGGCTACCACAAGAAGTAGCGGCCATCTCACGAGGATGGCCAATTCTGCAGGCCGGCATGCGAATCACACCGTCGCGAGCACGCGGAATGGGTGTACAATGGCGCCGTTTTCGAGACCAAGAAGGAAATTCCGGAAAATATGCTATCTAACCGGACTGGCGTTAAAAGTGGTAGAAACTCCAGGCCGAATTTCATTTGAGGGGGAATCATGCAGAACAAAATGAGCTGGCTCGCGACGCTAACGCTTGCAGCAGCGGTTATCGCAATGATCGGTCTCTCGCACACCACCGCGAGGGCGGACAATACTGCCGAAGCAACGTACAAGGCAAAGTGCGCCACATGTCATGGTCCTGACGGCAAAGGTGAGACCGCCACCGGAAAGGCCATGAAGGTGAAAGATTTCGCATCGGAAGAAGTCCAGAAGATGAGCGATGCGGATCTGACCGATGCGATCGCCAAAGGTAAGGGCAAGATGCCCGCGTACAAGACGTTGACTCCGGATCAGGTGAAAGATCTGGTTGCTTACGTCCGCGCGTTTGGCAAGAAAAAATAGACCAGCGGCTGGAAATCAAGATTGCAGCACGGAGCGCATCCTCATCGGATGCGCTCCCTGCATTACAGGATGAAATCGAACGGGGGGATGCAATGACAAAGAGGCGCCGTTTCCTCACAGTGTTGATGAGCTGGGCAGCGGTTGCCGCGATCTGTCTTCTGAGCACGGCGGCTAGAGCGCAGGGTGATGGCGAAAAAGTCTATAAAGCAAAGTGTGCGTCGTGCCACGGCCCGGACGGAGCCGGCGCCACCCCCGCCGGAAAAGCCACCAAGGCGCGTGATTTTTGTTCCGATGAAGTCAAGAAGGAAACCGATGACGAGTGGACCACCATCATCGTGAAGGGCAAGAACAAAATGCCCAGCTATGACAAGAAACTCACGGATGCGGAGATCAAGGACCTGGTCGCCTACATCCGCCGCCTTTGCAAGAAATAACTCCTTGGGCCCGCAAATTTCAACAACACATTTTGTGATTCGTGCGAGAGCCCCGGCGAATCCCGCGCCTTAATTCAGATTCCGGCCAGATTATTTCTAGGCGCAGGAGAGAGGCCGCTGAATGCCGAGTAGGACGAGTCAGCCCGGGACCTTTCGAAGCTGGGCGCGGTTCCTCTATTATCTTGGCCAGAATCCAATTTCTCTGACGGGAGTCGTACTGACGACCAGCGGCGCGGCGACGCTGATCGCGTTTTGGTTTTACGATTTTCTCCTGCCCGGCCCGCCCCATCCTTATATCGGCATCTTGCTCTTCCTGATCCTGCCGGGAATTTTCATCTTCGGACTGGCGCTCATGCCTACCGGCATCTTGCTCAGAAGGCATCAGCTTCGCGTTCGAGGCGAGTTGTTGGAGATCTACCCGGCCATCAGTCTTCGCGAGCCGATGGTGCGGCAGGGAATCATCCTGGTGGGGATCCTCACTTTTCTCAACGTCATCATCTTCGGAACGGCCTCCTATCGCGGCGTCGCCTACATGGATTCGACGCAATTCTGCGGGCAGACGTGCCATACGCCGATGGAACCCGAATTTACAGCCTATCAGGGCTCGCCCCACGCGCACGTGAACTGCGTCGAATGCCACATTGGGCCGGGCGCGGGATGGTTTGTGCGCTCGAAGCTGTCGGGCGTCCGGCAAGTCTTTGCCGTGACCTTTCACACCTATTCGCGGCCCATTCACGCGCCGGTGAAATTTTTGCGGCCCGCGCGCGAAACCTGCGAGCAGTGCCACTGGCCGCAACGTTTCACGGGTGACAAGTTTGTGGTGAAAACCAGTTACAAAGACGATGAGAAAAACACCCCGCAGACAACCGTTCTGCTGCTGAAGGTGGGCGGGCGAACGTGGCAAGGCGCTGTCGGCATTCACGGGAGGCACCTCGATCAAGGGGAGCGGATCCGCTATATCTCGATCGACGATCAGCGGCAGGTCATCCCCGTGGTCTATTACACGGACGACAAAGGAAAGACCGTCGAATACGTTTCGAGCGACATCCAGGCGACCAAGCAGCAACTGGAAGCAGGAGAGCGCCGCTCCATGGACTGCGTGGATTGCCACAACCGGCCGACGCATGCGTTTGAACTCCCGGAGAATGCCGTGAATGCGCAGATGGCCACAGGGCTCATCAGCCCGGAATTGCCGTTCATCCGGAAAAAGGCGGTGGAATTGCTGAAAGCGGACTATCCGGATCGGGAGACGGCGCAACAGAAGATCGTCGATGGGGTGAAAACTTTCTATCGCACGAGCTATCCGGGCGTGTACGATTCGCGCCGCGCGCTGGTGGAGCAATCGGCCGACACCGTGGCCAATATTTATTTGCGCAACATTTTCCCGGCCATGAAGATGACCTGGGGCGTGCATCCAAACAACCTCGGGCACAACGATTCTCCCGGGTGCTTCCGGTGCCACGACGGCAGCCACGTGAGCGCGGATGGGCAAATGATCTCGAACGATTGCGGCGCCTGCCATAATTTGCTTGCGGTCGAGGAACAGAATCCCAAAATATTGGCGGATCTTGGCGTGAAATAGGCGCGCGGAATTCTTTGCAGCTGGCGCACGAGCTGGTCCCACTCTTAGGAGCCGGGAAATGCTGTCGAAGAAAGCGGAACATTTGAACCGGATAGCCTGGCACAGTCTGACCCTGCGGCTATTATTCCTGCTGGCCTGTTTCTGCATCCCAACCGCGGCGCACGAACAGGAAAAATCTGCCCAACCCCTCAAACAGGATGAAGCCTGCCTAGCCTGCCACGGCCAGGCAGGAATGAAATCGGAAAAAGGCAAAGACATCTCCATCCGCCCAGAGAAGCACGCCGCGAGTGTTCACGGAATTCTTGGCTGCACTGACTGCCATGTGACAATCAAGGATTTTCCGCACCCGGCGAAAATTTCCAAGGTGCAGTGCGCCACCTGCCACGCCGATCAAGCAACAGATGCTGCCAGGAGCGTGCACGCCATTCTTAGCGATGCGGCGTGC
>JBGPZR010000154.1:0-5705 GCA_041493845.1 Terriglobia bacterium
CGGATACTCAGGGTGCAGCGGCGTGTCAATCAATGGCTCCCAGCCCGCATCACGGCTCGTCGCATCATTGCCATCCAGGTCCCCGTTTCGTATCGCTGTAATCGGCCGCCAGAAATTGAACGCGTACTTCCCTTCGAACACGGCGATGAGCGCATCCGCCCCCGCCATCTCCACTAGCGCAAACAATCTCGCATTCTCGATCAAGCTTCTTCCCGGAGCGGCGGCCAGTTGCCGCACGATCGGGTCCCAGCTTGGAGGACCCGTAATCATCCAGAAGCGGGCAATCTCGGTTTGCTCGGCTGTCCGCGTAGTGCTCCTTTTCCCTCCCAGGTCCTTCACCTCGTTGTAATCGCGGGCCCATTCCCCGCTCGTCAGCGCTGGCGGGGCTGATGGCCGGAACTGCGATCCGCGTTCCATCACCCACGGCGTCACGTTGCCCCACTGCGATCCGATCGGCAGCGATGTCGGCACGTACACACCGGGAGCCGTGATCGGCCGGTACGTGTTCGGCGCGTCAGCGCCGTCTGAAGTCCGCAGCGCCAGTATTTTGCCGGCCACCTCTTCTCCCACGCTGATGCCCGCGGTCTTTCCGCTCCCATCCGGAATTTGCGCGAGTGACGCCGCATAAGCCGCATCGAGCGATGCTTTCTGCTCCGGATAAAGCTTCACCAGCACCGCATGCGCCGCAGCTACCCCTGCAGCCTCCGCCGAACTCCCTGCAGGCGCGGACACCTTTACCTTGTAAGGGCTGTACCGCCCTTCAATGGAGTTGATGGCATCGAACATGGCCACGTGCACCAGCGACATGGCGCGCGTGCCCACAAACGGATACACTTTCGCTTCCGCCACCGCCGCTCCCGCCTTCTGATTCCACTCGGTCACCACATTAGCAGCCGAAGCCGCCGGCGCGGCCATCATGGCCGCAGCCAAGATCCATGCGCGAAGTTGAATTGTGCTCATAGGTTTCACCTCCAACTTGATTATTGAATTGAACGAGTCGGACCCCAACGCATTCTTCTTCTCCCGTTTCAGGTTTTCAATTGGCACGGATTCTACACCCGGACTACGAAGTCTGCGAGAGTTCGGTGAGTCCGAACATTGTCACCACAAACTTAGGAAGCCGCCCCCGGCGGAATGATTTTGTGATAGCTTCTCGCGCCTCTCCCGATCGCCGCCCGCAATTGACAGCGCGCGACACCCCCGTTAGGCTCGGTGACATGAAGATCATCGTCGCGGACAAAATCAGCGAGCGCGGCCTGGCCCTGCTCGGCGAAACCGGGTGGGAGATTGCCACGCCCGCGGCAGCCGCGCTGGCGAAAGAGATTGCGAATGCCGATGGCCTGATCGTGCGCAGCGCTACGCGCGTCACCGCCGAACTCCTCGAACTGGCCACAAGGCTCCGCGTGGTGGGGCGCGCGGGCGTGGGCGTGGACAATATTGATGTAGAATCAGCCACGCATCGCGGTGTGCTGGTGATGAACACTCCGGGGGGCAACGCCGTGAGCGTCGCGGAGCATACGCTGGCGCTCCTGCTCGCGCTGGCGCGTTCCGTGCCGCAAGCGAACGCAGCGATTCAGGCCGGGCGCTGGGAAAAATCTTCTGCGGGGACGGAGCTGCGCGGAAAGACGATTGGCCTGGTGGGCCTGGGGCGCGTGGGGACGGAGGTGGCGCGTCGCGCGCGCGGGCTGGAGATGAAGGTGCTCGCGCACGATCCTTATGTGACGCCGGCGGTGGCGCGCGAATTGGAAGTGGAGCTGGTGCCCTTCGAGGATTTGCTGCGGCGTTCCGACGTAATTTCGCTGCACACTTCGCTCGGCCCCGCCACCGAGAAGATGATCAACGCGGCGGCGCTGGCGCAGATGAAGCGCGGCACGCGGCTGATTAATTGCGCGCGCGGCGAACTGATTGACGAAGCAGCGCTGGCCGAAGCCCTGCGCTCGGGCCATCTGGCAGGCGCGGCTGTGGACACATTTGCGCAAGAGCCGCCGAAGAATTCGCCGCTGCTCGGCCTGCCGAATTTGATCGCCACGCCGCATATCGCCGGCTCAACCGCCGAAGCGCAGGAAGAGGTGGGCACGCTGATTGCGCAACAGGTGCGCGACTACCTTGCCGACGGGCTGATTCGCAACGCCGTGAACATGCCCGCGCTTTCGGCCGAGCAGTATCGCCGCTTGCGGCCTTACCTGGAATTGGGTGAGCGCCTGGGATCAATGGTCGCGCAGGCCGCGCTTTCCCGCAGCTTCAGCCGCATACGCATTCGCTACGCAGGCGAGCCGGCCGAGCTGGGTTCGCACGTGATTCGCAGTGCGGTGCTGATGGGTGTGCTGAATTGCGTGCTCGACGAAAAAGTGAACCTTGTCAATGCCGCGGAAGCGGCTGCCAGGCGCGGCCTGATCGTCGAAGAAACCACTCGCCGGCGCGAGCGCGGCTTTCCCAACACGCTGGAAGTGGCGGCTGCGAATGACGGCCGCGAGCTGACGGTGGAAGGCACGGTGGTGCACGACGGCGCGCCAAGGATTCTCTCAATCGACGGGATTGAGGTGGAAGCGCCGCTCGAAGGCACGCTGCTGCTGATGCGCAATCGTGACGTCCCCGGCGTAATCGGAAAAATTGGGACAGTGCTCGGCAATCTCGGCGTGAATATTGCGACGTTCGCTCTCGGCCGCCGCCAGCCCATTCATGGAGCAGAGGCTGTCGCGCTGGTGCGGCTCGATGGTCAGGTGGATGAGTCCGTTGTCGAAGCCATTCGCGCGATCCCAGCGATTACGGACGCACGCCTGATTCGTCTTCAGGAAGCTGCGAAGCCGAATTCACCAGCGAGCTGATTCCAATGTCGAGAGCGCCGGCAAGAGTGCCAGTGCTGCCAGGACGTTCATCCCTTGATGACACCCATGGGGCGAAGGCGGGCGACCTTGCGGGCCAGGCCGGCGTTGTGCACCACGTCCACGACGGCGTCGACATCTTTATATGCTTCGGGAATTTCTTCCAGGATGCCGTCGCGCGTTTCGGAGCGCAGGATGATGCCCAGGTCTTCGAGCTTTTTTGTTTCCACGCGCACATCGCGGCCACGCTTCGCGGCGGTGCGCGACATGGCGCGGCCGGCGCCGTGGCAGACGGTGCCGAAAGTTTCTTCCATCGCGCGGTCCGTGCCCACCAGAATCCAACTCGCCGTGCCCATGGAGCCAGGAATCAGCACCGGTTGGCCGGCATCTTTATACGCGGCGGGCAATTCGGGCGAACCTGCAGGAAAGGAGCGCGTGGCGCCCTTCCGATGGACGACCACTTCGCGCTCTTCTCCCTCGACGCGATGGTGCTCGCGCTTGGCCATATTGTGCGCCACGTCGTACACCAAGCGCAGATGGGCGCCGTCGCCAAACAATCTGCGAAACGCGCCGCGCGTGAAATGCGTGATGGCCTGGCGATTGGCCCACGCGAAATTCGCGGCCGCCGCCATCGCTGCCATATACTCCTTCGCTTCCGGCGACTGGAGCGGCACGCAAGCGAGCTGGCGGTCGGGCAGCGAAATCGAATACCGCGGCATCGCTTCGTTCATCACTTTCAGAAAGTCGGTGCACACCTGATGGCCCAGGCCGCGCGATCCGCAGTGAATGAGCACCAGGACCTGGTTCACACGCAGACCGAAGGCCTCCGCGATTTCCGGCTCCAGAATTTTTTCTACATACTGGACTTCAAGGAAATGATTTCCGCTGCCGAGCGTGCCGATCTGAGTCCGCCCGCGTTGCTTCGCCCGGTCGGAAACCTTTCGCGCGTCGGCGCCGCGCATCGCGCCGGATTCTTCGCAGAATTCCAGATCCGCAGGCTCGCCGAAACCACGCTCGACCACCCAGGCGGCGCCGCGCTCGAGCACGTCGCCGAGATCAGCGAAGCTGCACGGCACGGTGCCCTTCGAGCCGGTGCCGGATGGAACATCGCGAAAGAGTTGATTCACGAGCTCGCGAAGCTTCGGCGTCACATCGCCGCGCTCGAGCGTGCTCGCGAGCAGGCGCACGCCGCAATTGATGTCGAAGCCGACGCCGCCGGGCGAAACCACACCGTCGTCAGAGTCCATCGCCGCAACGCCGCCGATGGGAAAGCCGTAGCCTTGATGGATGTCGGGCATGGCGAGCGAGCGTCCGACAATTCCGGGCAGACAGGCGACGTTCATGGCCTGCTCGATCGACAAATCGCCGAGAATTTGCTCGAGCAAATGCTCGTCGGCGTAGATCAGCGCGTCGGTGCGCATGCCGGGGCGCGTGGAGCGCGGAACAAGCCAGCGGTAGGGGTCGAGCCTGCGCAATTGATTTTTCTGCATGCTCACGGGCGTGGCTCCGATGCCGTCTCATTATACGCGTGCCACCCCGGCCGCGAGGCACGCGGCAGGTGCAAAGGATTTGCGTGGAAACCCACGCGCAATTACAACAGGAATGAACATGGTCAAATTCGTTGTCGTTTTATCCAGGCGACCCGGCATGGCGCGCGAAGATTTTTCAGACTACCTGCGGACGGCACACGGAGATCTGGCCCGCCGACTGCCCGGGCTGAAGCGGTACGTTCAGAATCATGCAGCGCAAGATTCTAAGCGCAAGCCGCCGGCATGGGATGCGGTCGTCGAGCTGCACTGGGAGAACCGGGAGGCGATGGAAGCTGCCTGGGCTTCGCCGGAGGGCGCAGCAGCGACAGCCGATCTGGAGGCCTTCGCGGATCTTTCTCGCTCAAGTTGGTCCATCGTCGAGGAGGTTGTCGGGATTGAGTAGGCGATGTGGCTGCGCGCGGCTACTTTTTTTTGCATGGCAGCTTGAATCTTGGGAATCATGTCGCGAATCGAAGCCGCGGCCGAGCCATTTGGATCAAGCTTGAGGTAGGCCTGAAACTCACTAATGGCTCCCTGGCCGTCGCCCTTCTTCAGGTTGATGTTTCCCATCAGAATGTGCCACGAAGCGACATCTGGCTCCATGGCCACGGCCTTTGCGGCATGCGGATTCGCATCCTGCCACTGGCCTAATGCTAGGTAGGATTTGGCAAGCTCGTAGTGGGCTGCGGGAGCGTGCGCGGCATCAGGATTGAGCTCGAGGCCCTTGTTAAGGGCCTTGACGGCGCCGCCGTAGTCCGCCTGCCGACTCAGGCAGGCACCTATCTGGAAATAGGCCTCCACGGCCTTGGGATCCTGCTGGACGGCTTTCTCGAGGGCGCCCTGCGCGTCTTTCCATTTTTTCTGCTCGTTGAAAGCAGTTCCCAGCATTGTGTACGCTTGTGGGAATTGTTCATGCATCTCGATGGCCTTTTTCAGGTGCGCGATGCCGCCAGCCAAATCATGGTTTTCGATGGCTTGCTGGCCCTGGTCGTATTCCTTGCGAGCCGGCTCGGGCACGGATAGATCAATGGCCGAAACGGTAGCTCCTTTTGCATCCTCGGGCGGGACAGGCGGGGCTTGGTTCGGGTCGGGTCTCAAAACCAGGAATGCCATGCCTGTCTGTGCATTCTGGAGATCCACCCTTTGCGTCGCTTGCAGGTAGCCAGCGGCCTTGACGCGAATCACGTAAATGGCGTGAGCGGGGGGTACGAAGTGGCATTTGCCCGAGCTATCCGTTTGTTCCTGCTCCAGCGGCTCGCCGTTCTGGTAGTCCAGTTCGCACAGAGAGCCCGGCGGAGCGGCGGAGCCATCCTGCAAACGAACCTGAACTTGGATTTGCATGGCGAACGTAGGC
>JBGPZR010000316.1:0-3431 GCA_041493845.1 Terriglobia bacterium
CGTCGCCTACACGCACCTGAAAAAGCTCGGCGGGCTCCGCCGTGCAAAGCCGGACTCCGTGAATCTAGGCTGGCACAATGCCAGCTTCCGCGGGTTCGCCGATTACATGGAAATGCCGGAATTCGAGGCTGGCATTGCGCGGGCGACAAAGCTCGCAGAAGCGAAGCCGAGCGCATTGATGTGCGCGGAAGCGGTGCCCTGGCGATGCCACCGCTCGCTCGTTGCCGATGCTCTCGTGATTCGTGGCATCGTGGTATGGGACATCATCGGCGCGTCACCGCCAAGACCTCACAAGCTGACGCCCTTCGCGCGCGTGCGTGGAATGCACGTCACATATCCAACCGACAAGCCCCGCGCGCGTTGAACTGACCGCCGGGTATAGGCTCTGACTAATTTTCCGCGGCGCTGGCTTTCGCCACCGGAGCGTGAATCGCGGCGGAGCCGCTGGTCGAGTGCGCCGGAGTCCAGGGCCGGACGGTTGTGCCTCCTGCAATCATGGATTGAATCGCATCGCTGAAAAAAATGTAGGGATGAACCGGCTCGAGCGCACTCACTTCGTCGAGGCGCCTGCGGAGATCTGCAGGGATGGCGAACTCGAGCGAGTTGAGATTGTCGTCGAGCTGAGAGATTTTCGTGGCGCCGATGATGGTGGAAGTAATTCCAGGCTGGGTGGCCACCCAGTTCAGGGCAACCTGCGCCGGAGTCTTCCCGATCTGTTTCGCGACATCGACCAGACGTTCGACGATTCGCCAATTGCGGTCGGAGAACTTCCGGAAGACAGGATTTGCCTCGCTCTTGGTTTTCTCGAGGCGCCCGTCACCCGTGCCGCTGCTTCCCTCCCGCTTGTACTTGCCGCTCAGCAGGCCGCTGGCGAGCGGGCTCCAGGGGCAAATGGCGATCCCCAGTTCCTGCGCCACGGGAACGTGCTCGCGTTCGATATTGCGCTCGACGAGCGAGTATTCCAATTGAAGTGCGATCAAGCGCTCTTTGCCTTCTTTTTCGGCAAGTGTCTGAGCGCGGGCCACGTACCAGGCCGGCGTGTTGGAGAATCCATAGTGGCGCACCTTTCCCTCGCGCACTAAATCATTGAAAGTGGAGATGACCTCTTCGACCGGCGTGACGGTGTCCCAGGCGTGGAGCCAGTAGAGATCAATGTAATCTGTCTTCAAGCGGCGCAGTGACCCTTCGAGCGCGCGATAGATATTTTTGCGGCCGTTGCCCCCGGCATTGGGATTCCCCGGTTGCTCGTTGAAAGTGAATTTGGTGGCGATGACCACGCGATCGCGCAACTTCCCTTCGGCGACGAATTTTCCAACCAGTTCTTCACTATGGCCGGCGGTATAGCCATCGGCCGTATCCAGGAAATTGCCGCCCTGCTCGAGATAACGGTCAAAAATGGCGCGCGAATCTTTTTCTTCGTTGCCCCAACCCCACTCGGTGCCGAATGTCATCGTGCCGAGAGAAAGCGGGCTGACGCGCAATCCGGAACGTCCCAGTGTGACGTACTCTTGAAAGCTCATTGAATTCCTCCGATGCAAAATTGGATGCAGTCCGCCCTGGATTCGACTCTGAGACTTCCCGATGGTACCAACGCGGCGCTACGACACCAAGTCTGCGAGGAGGGCGGCGCGGAGGCGGGATTGCTGCTCGGCGTTGAGCTTTGCGCCATTGGATGTGAGATAGAAAACGTCGATGGCCGTCTGGCCTTCGGTCTCGATGAGGGCGATCTCGATATTGCATTGCTCCTGCGAGAATTTCGAGCTGATGCGATGGAGGAGGCCCGGCTGATCCTGCGCAATCACTTCGACAAGGGTGCTGTGCGCCGAGCAGGCGTCATCGAACTCGACGCGCGTCTTCACTTTTACTTTCGGCGGACGATGTTTTTCCGAGCGCAAACGATCGCGAAGCATTCGCGCCAGATCAGCCTTGCCCAGCAGCACGTCGTGGATGCTGGTCTTGAAGCGCTCCCATTCGGGCAGATTTAATTCGAGGGTGTGGAAGCGGTCGGTGAAATAGAACGTGTCTACCACGGTGCCGGCTTGATTCGAGAATGCGGCGGCCTTGACGATGTTCATTCCCCACGCCGCGAGGACGCCTGCCATGGTGGCGAACAGGTGGGGGCGGTCGGTGGTGATGAGCGTCAGCTCAAACCAGTGACGCCCGCGGCGAAGGTCTAGCTGGACGGGGTCCTTCGCAAGCCGCCCGGCCATTTCCAGGTGGCCGAGAACTTCTCCGGCAGGATGGGTGAGAAGATATCGCCGGGGCAGCCCCTCGAGAAAACTTTCCAGGCGCTTCCCTGCTGCGGGCGCCAGCGTGCGCAAGTGCGTCATCACTTCGTCATGAGCGTCGGCAGCGAGCCGGTCGTCGAGTGTGCGGTCAAGATAATTTGAAGTGGCGATGTAGAGCTGCCAGATATTTTCGGCCTTCCACGGCGTGAGAGCTTCGGGATTGACGGCCTTGATGTCCGCATAGGTGAGCAGCGAGAGCATTTTCAGGCGCTCGGGCGTGCCGACTTTTTCCGCGAAAGAGCGGATGGTCTGCGGATCGAAAATGTCGCGGCGAAGAGCGGCGCTCATATCGAGATGCGAGCCGATCAGGAAGAGGACGGTCTCGCGGTCGGGAGGATCAAGATCGAGGCGGTCGAGTGCGTCTGCGGCAATCACAACGCTCGCGCCCACGTGGTTGTCCGTCTTGGCGCCCTTGCCCGTGTCGTGAAGAAGGAGAGAGAGGTAAAGGAGATCGGGCTGCTCGAGTTCCTCGAGGAGCTCGGCGTAGCGTTGATCCCACTTTGATTGCGATCGGCGGAGGGCGTGGAGATTTTCGATGGCCACAAACGTGTGCTCGTCCACGGTGAAGCGGTGGGAATAATCGCGAACGACGAGCGCGTCGATCGTTCGAAGCTCGGGCAAAAACAGCGTGAGCAGCCGGAGCGCATGCATGGACCGCAGCGCGCCGGCTGCGTGCGGCGCGATCAGAATTTCCTGCAGCATGTGCCATAGCTCGGCGCCTTTCGGCGGATCGGCAGAGAGCGAGGGGAGCGCCTGCGAGATCTGGGATTCGGTGGCGGAGCTGAGAATCAAGCCGTGGCGCGCGAGGAAGCGAAACGCGCGGAGGAGCAGATAGGGATCGCTGAGCGCTTCGGGCTGGCGGAGGAAGATCAAGTTGCCGACCACGGAAAATTCATTATTGGAGAGACGCGAGCGCAAACTTTGAAACTGGCGGTAGAGCGAAGGGCGCGTGGTGGGCAGCTCTTCGAGGAGCTGCGTGCAGACGCGATGGATTTTCCGGGCGTGGCCGAAATAGATGCGCATCCAGAAAAGCGACTTGTCGCTACGCCCCGTCTGGCATCAGAAAGAGGACCGCGTCCTGGCCCACATCCTGGTCTGCTTTCTGGCCTACGTGCTCTGGAAGTTCCTGGGCCAACTCTGCCA
>JBGPZR010000009.1:0-14654 GCA_041493845.1 Terriglobia bacterium
AAGCCCACTCGAAGATCCCACGGTGATCGCCACCTGGACGCCCGGCTTCTATTTCGTGGAGGGCGTGGTGCAACAGCTTAATCTTCCGGCGTGGACCACAAACGAAGTCGCCATGACTCTCGCGCCAGTCATCCTGGTCTCGCCGACTACAGCATCGGCAGGCACAATCAACTTGACTGTGACGTGCACGCCGCGCTTGCGCGACGGCCAGCGCGTGCTGCTGCTTTTCGGCGATGGCCAAATCTCGCCTCAGACGGTCACCACTCCTGCCGACACGACAAAGCCCACCACAATCGCCTTCGTGATTCCCGGAGTTATTGCGGGCACCTACACGGTCCGGCTCCGAGTCGACGGTGTGGACAGTATTCCGCTCGTTCCCGGCAAATCACTCCTCTTGGGGTTCGATCCGGCGCAACAGGTGAAAGTTTCATGAGCGACGCGGCCAACTGGCAGGGAAGCAATGCGCGTTATCTCGCGGAGGCGATTTCCTGGCTGCGCCTGCGCTTGGAGTGCCACTCCTCTCGGACAACCGCCACCACTTTCGGATTGCCACCCGTCACGCTGAAGCGAGAGCCGCGCTCCTTCTGGCAGCGGCTCTTCAAAGGAACAAGCGTCGAGCCGCCTTCCTCGGGCCCCATCTTGCTCCCGTCGAACGCGCCTTCCAAGACATTGCCCGCCTCCGCCCAGGAAGCCCGGCAGGCTGCCAATCTCTTTTCCACTCAACCGGGTTCTCAGATGCAGCCGGCTTTGTTGCTCCTAGGCCAGCGCTTGGGCCTCTCGCGGTTCGAAGTGCAGACATTGTTGCTCGGCGTGGCCATGGAATTGGATACCAGCATCGCCGGGCTTTGCGCGCGCGCCCAGGACGATCCCGGCCGCCCGTTCCCCACTTTCGCTCTAGCACTCTCTCTCTTTGACCAGCCGGCCTGGGATGCTCTCTCTCCTGAGCGCCCGCTTCGCTATTGGCGGCTAATCGAAATCAATCAGCCCGGCGCGCAGCCGCTCACTTCCAGCCCATTTCGCGCCGACGAGCGAATCGTCAACTACGTGAAGGGATTGAACTATCTCGACGACCGCTTGGCTCATCTCCTCTCGCCGCTCGACGCTGCGGAGGGCGTCGAACTACCCGGTTCGCAGAGCGTCCTGGTGGAAACCATCGTCGGGCGATTGAAGCAAGCCACCACCGCCCAGTCGCTCCCGATCATCCAGTTGCTCGGTGGAGACGGGTCCAGCAAGCAACTTGTTGCCTCCCAAGTCGGTCATGCTTTGGGTATGCGCATGTATCAGATATCCGCTGAGTCCATCCCCGTGAACTCGGCGGAATTGGAAACGTTCGGGCGCTTATGGCACCGCGAGTGTCTCCTGCTTCCGATCGCACTCTACCTGGAAGCCTATGAACTCGATGCAGGTGCCACCAGCGAGTCGCACTCGGCGGCCATCCACCGATTCCTTTCTCGAGCGGAGGGCATCGTGATTCTTGATGGTCGCGATGTCTGGCCGGTTTCCGGGCGGCCCACGCTCCCGCTCGACGTGGCCAAGCCTTCTCCGGCAGAGCAAAGAGCCGCATGGGAGAGCTCACTTGGCGCAAATTCGACTGAAAAATCTGCCCGCTTCGCCGGCCAGTTCAACTTGAGCCTTTCGTCCATTCACGAAATCACCCGGGCTGCGCTGCTGGAGGCGCCAGACGATCTCGGCGGCCTCGAGGAACGAATCTGGAGTGCTTGCCTCGCCCGAACGCGGCCGCGTATGGATATGCTGGCCGAACGGCTAGAACCTTGCGCCACCTGGGCAGACATCGTATTGCCTGAGACCGAAGTCCAGTTGCTGCGCCAGATCGCCGCTCAGGTCGGGCAGCGCAGCACGGTTTACGACAATTGGGGATTTCGCCAGAAAATGAATCGAGGCTTGGGGATCACCGCTCTCTTCGCCGGTGATAGCGGGACCGGGAAGACCATGGCCGCGGAAGTGATTGCCAATGATCTCAAACTAAATCTTTATCGCATCGATCTTTCCGCCGTCGTCAGCAAATACATCGGCGAGACGGAAAAGAATCTGCGCCGCCTGTTTGACGCCGCCGAGAATGGCGGCGGTATTTTGTTTTTTGACGAGGCTGACGCACTCTTCGGAAAGCGCAGCGAAGTGAAAGACAGTCACGATCGCTACGCCAATATCGAAATCAATTATCTGTTGCAGCGTATGGAGACCTATCGCGGCCTGGCTATTCTCGCCAGCAACATGAAGAGCTCGCTCGACACTGCGTTCATGCGCCGCCTCCGCTTCATAGTGAATTTCGCTTTTCCGGGCCCGCGTGAACGCAAAGCTATCTGGCAGAAAGTCTTCCCCCCGCAGGTGCCCGTCGATTCACTCGATTACGACCGGCTGGCAAGACTCAACCTCACCGGCGGGAGCATCCGCAACATCGCCGTGAACGCCGCATTCATGGCCGCGCAGGCGAAGACTGCTCTCAACATGACACTGGTGCTCAACGCAGCGCGCACCGAATGCCGCAAGCTCGATTTGCCCATCAACGAAGCCGACTTCCGCGTGAAGCCGGCGATGGCGGCTACAGCATGAATGTCCGCATCAATATCGAGCGCATGATTCTGGAGGGCTTGTCTGTGACGAAGTCACAGGCCGCGCGCATCCAGGTCGCCGTTGAATTCGAACTTGCTCGCCTGCTCACCGTGGGTGGCTTGTCGCGCGAAATGATCGCAGGCGGCGCGTTCGGCCAAATTTCTGTGCCGGCCATCGCGCAGCGACCCGACCAGGCACCACCTGTGCTCGGCCACCAGATTGCCCGCGCCATCTACCGCGGCATCGGCCATAAAAGAAGGGAAGTACGGAAGGGCTCGGGCACTGGCCTAGGTGCGCGAACTCAAGGGTCGTCTGGCTTGGCGAAAGTGTGAGTGGAAGGTTCTTGCGCGAGTCGTGGCCGGTACTTGTTGAGAAGTCGGGAAGGGGACGAACCATATCGAATGGCTGAGCGGTCCATCGCCGTCGCACCAAAGGCGCCCATGACGTTCGCGCCATCGCGGGCCGGAATATTGCAGTGCAAGTGCGCCTGTGGTCAGCACACCGGTGGGAGCGCGTGCGCGGATTGCAGTAAGAAGAAACAAGACGCGGCGCAGAGCGGCAGCGGAACGTTGCAGCGTCGCACGGCCGGCATCGATTCCCCCGCGCACGTCGCCAATACAGCACCGCCGATCGTCCACGACGTGCTGCGTTCGCCCGGCCAGCCGCTCGATACCGCCACGCGCTCCTTCTTCGAGCCGCGGTTTGGTTACGACCTAAGCGGAGTAAGGGTCCACACCGATGCTCATGCCATGGAATCAGCAGCTGCGGTTAACGCACTGGCCTACACAGTTGGAAACGACATTGCGTTTGGTGCTCACAGATATGCCCCAGGAAGTATTGAAGGCCGAAAATTGCTCGCGCACGAGCTGACGCATGTAGTTCAACAGACGGAAGTCGCGGTCTACCAGTCTCGTCACTCTGAGTTTGCTGCAGAGCGCGAAGCCGAGCGAAACAGCGCCCAAACTGCGTCAGGCTCGGCCTTCACTCGTGAAGCACAGGCTAGAGCCGGCTCGATGCAAAAGGCACCTGACAGCAAACTCGATGAGAAGGCCAAAAAGATCATCGAAGCCGCCAAAGACACAAGCAAGAGTATCGATCAACGAGCCATCGACGCCGTAAATAGCATTGTAAAGGCCTACTTCGACCCCGCGCTGGTGGAGAAGGTCGTTTATGACGAAAAGGATCCGGGCCTCACGACCAGCCCCATCGGAGCCGGAAAGGAGATAAAAGGACAGATTACCGTCGGCAAGTATTTCATCGAACAGATCGACGCTTTTGCCCGCAGAGTGCTGCAAGTCGGGCACGAGTTGCAGCACGTAGACCAGCAACGGTCAGGGATGGGCGGCCAAGCCAAGAGGAATGAGCGCGAATTCTTAGCCTTTCACTGGGAAGCTACGCAACCGGAGAAAGCCGGAACAGGCAAGATGCCTCACGCTACGCGGGTATCTCTGATCGATGAGGCGCTTAGAAACTACTACTGCGTGCCGGATGCGCAACAGAAATCCCATTCGGACAAGAAGGATGAACTGCTGAAACTAAGAGAGACAGAAGAGAAGGCAAGCGGCAAGGAGCATGTAGAGCCACCGAAGGAGTGCAAGCAGAAATGAAGGATTTCACTCCCTTCGCGCCTGACGCCAAAGACAAAGGGCGGCAATCGGAACGAGTTTTCAATCTGCTTGGGACGGAATCACGTTGAACGCACTAGGAAGGTTAGTTGAACCAGCACGGCACACCGCGGTTCCTTCCGCGGCGTTACAGCGGAAGTGTGCCTGCGGTCAGCACACCGGCGGGGGCGAGTGCGAGGGATGCAAGAAGAAAAACCAGAGTTCGCCTGCCGGCTACGGCACGCTGCAACGCAGAGCTGTCAACACCGCGCCTGCTTCGCCCGTGCCGCCCGTCGTGCACGAAGTTCTGCGCTCGCCCGGCCAGCCGCTCGATACCGCCACGCGCTCCTTCTTCGAGCCGCGCTTCCGCGACAGCCTTCAGGTCGGACGCCCACATTCTGTTTTTCCGACAGGCGGTAGCCCGGACTTGCAGATTGAGGCTGCGGACGGTTTCTACGAACGCGAAGCGGAATCCATCGCGAATCGGATCACCTCTGGTCAAAGAGGCTCCGCGCAAGACAGGAGTGTGTTATCCGGAAAGAGCTATGATTTCAGCCGTGTC
Organism: Terriglobia bacterium; assembly: GCA_041493845.1. Classification (GTDB taxonomy): domain Bacteria; phylum Acidobacteriota; class Terriglobia; order Acidiferrales; family UBA7541; genus Palsa-295. Next base: position 4,738 of record JBGPZR010000009.1, read on the forward strand.
CGGGTGCACACCGGCACGCGCGCCGAGGAATCGGCGCGAACCGTAAACGCCCTTGCATACACTGTGGGGAACGACATCGTTTTTGGGGCAGGGCAGTTCAACCCGGTTGGTGAGGCCGGCCGCCGGCTCCTGGCGCACGAGTTGGTTCATGTGGCGCAGCAGCAAGCAGGAAGCGCGGGCCTTGTTCAGAGGCAAGGGGGACCGGCGCCGGTAGATTTGCCCGAACCGGAAGAATGCGAAAACCGGACGGACATCACGAAGGAGTTCAAGGATTTCCTGAAAAACTTGCCGGCTGTGCTTCAGTCCGCTCCGGACTTCACCCCCGAACAAAGGGTTGCGTTCCAAGGGGAAATAGACCGCTTTCTCGGAACGAACGCCGGCGTCAACGTCGGCACCTACAAGATTATCTCATGCGACGCGATTCACTCGGACTTACTCCTGCCGGGAGAAAGCGCTGAGGCCGAGGTCGATCCCAACAAGAAAGAAATTCGCATGTCCAAGCGAACGAAACAGTTCATGGATGAATTTCTAAAGAACAAGGACAAGCAGTCCCTGACACAGTTGATTCAGACTCTGGCGCACGAAAAGAGGCATGTGACATTGGGCGCCGCTCTGAAAGTGGATCCCAAGGCTGTGCTGCCGGGACGCCCCGAAACGGTGGCCGGCAAGGCGGAGTATCGGGCGCAGGAAATTCTAGCGGTGGCGGAGGAGCTCGCCGTCGCCCGCATGGCAATTGGGGACACGTACGCCGCTCCGACGTCGAAGCAAGAGAAGTTGCGGATACAAAACAACATGATTCGCAACTATGTGACGGAAGCGGAGTATCAGCGGCTCAGGTCCATCATCATCGCAAAACTTCGGGAACGGTATGGGTTCAGAAACCATTGCGACACTTCGCTGACCCTGGGAATCGTCACCTCCATGCAGCGCGGCGAGTGGTTTGTGTGCGACTACTCAGGCCCCGGAAGGATTACCTCGCCTGTACCGGCCGACTTGAATATCTGTAGCAATTTTTGCAAGCCGCCTAAGGACGATTCGCGTCCGCGAACAACTGAGAACGAGGAAGGAACAGACACGCCCAAGAGCAACGTAATTCTCGTGCCCTAGTGGCGGGGAAGTGTGGAGGATGTACGACAGTCTGCACCCAAGAACGAGTCAAGAGCGCGGGATGGATGGGGGCCAGTACGGTTGTGCGGCCCATCCTTCAGCGCAAGTGTGCCTGCGGCCAGCACACGGGTGGCGGGGGCCAGTGCGCCGAATGTAGCAAGCAGAAGGCTGTGGCTGATCATCGGGCGAGCGGGATGTTGCAACGCCGCACAGACGCCTTCGAGAGCGCCCCGAATGGCGCGCACGAATTGCCATCGGTCGTCCACGACGTGCTGCGCTCGCCCGGCCAGCCGCTCGATACCGCCACGCGCTCCTTCTTCGAGCCGCGCTTCCAGGAAAACTTCAGTGAAGTCCCAATAGTTCATCCAAGTTCCCGAGTGCTGCCGCACGCGCTATCCGTTAGTCCGGAAGGCGGCAGCCTCGAGCAGGAAGCCGAACAGATCGCCCAGCAGGTCATGCGGAGCCAGGGGATGCCGGCAACTTCGCGGGGACAGCAAACGATACATAGAGCGCTCGCCGACGTCCGCGTCCATGCAGATTTGAATGCCGCAAGGTCGGCTTCGACTCTGAATGCGGCCGCCTATACCTTCGGCCGCGACATTGTTTTCGGAGCTGGCAGATACTCGCCATCGACAAGAGGAGGGCGCGAGTTGCTGGCGCATGAACTGGGGCACGCCCTGCGTCACAGCGATGGACGAGGAACATCAGGAAAGATAATGCGGAAGGTTACCGTTCCTTCCGATAAGGACCTCGAAACCGATATCGATCAGCTCCGAGGTCGGTTAGGCAAGTTGACGGAGCAAGAGGTCGCGAAAGGACAATCAAATCCTGAAACCGATCTAGTGAGGGAGAAACTTGCCTGGCGAGAATCACTTGCAGCCGAGCCCGACCCAATTCGGAAGCAGATTGTTTTCTATCGTGGCGCCCTTCAGGATTTGCGCCACGAAATTGCCGCTGCCCCACCATCTTCCCAGCGAGACGAAGTCGCACGAAAAATCGCCGAACATGAAGCAGAACTCGCGAAAGCGCTAAGGGCAAACATTCAGCGGCTCGATACGGAGATACCCATTCTTCGCAGCAAGTTTTCCGCGTCCGATCCTGCCTCGGCCGACGTCGGCAAGACAATCCTCGCACGAGAAGCCGAACTTTCTGCTAACCAAGCTGAGTTGAAGACTCTCGAAAGGGTGTTTTCGCCTTCCAAGGCCGCCGAAGTCTCAGAAAAGTACAAGAAAGAAGTAAGGCCGCTGCCCGGGGGCGGCTGCATGACGGCGGTCTATAAGGGGCTCGAAGCGCTATACACACCCAGTATCTCCGCTGAGACAGAGAAAAAGGTCCAATCAGACGCGCGGAAGATTCTGAAAAAGACAAAGGAAGATACGAACAACGTCGACAGAATTATGGAAACGCTTCGAGCGAACAGTTTGGCTGGGACAGCTACCGTCTGCAAGTACAGCCAGAAGCTCAAGGCGTGGGTTCCTGACGTGGAGAAGACAGTCCTCAGCATGGTGAGTCCCATTTTCCTGGGCTGGTATTTCTTCGGTTTGTCAGTTTCCGGTGCGTATCACTCCGTGATCCTGGCGGTCGACAATTCTGAAGGCGGCACGCCGCAAGTGTACTGGATGGATCAATATTCCAAGGGTTTTACCAACAACGTGACGGGGAAAGTGCTGGCGGCGTTGAAGGTAGATTGGCTGCACCCGCACTATGGTTTCGCCGACACCACTATTTGGCCGCTTATCCCCAAACCGGAAGCGGCCGTAGAAGTCCCTTAAGCTTCGTGAACCGGAACGAGGGCAGCATGGCTACAGATATCGGTCAGATCAACGCAACACGGGGGACTTAGAAATGTCGAGCTCTCCAATTTCGCCGAGGTTGGTCAACGGCGGCCTTGTGCTGATGGATCCGACCACGTCGCAGATCCTGCGCATTGTTGTGTTGCAGTACAACCCCGATACGGTCACGCGTTCGCTCCAGATCAAGAGCGTCGGTGAAAGCGCCGATCGCAGCGAAGCTCTCCGCCTCAAGGGCCCCGCCGTTGAAACAATCAAGCTGGATGCCGAGATCGACGCCACCGACCAGCTCGAAGTCTCGGACTCCACCACCCTGCAATTCGGCATCTCGCCCCAGCTAGCCGCTTTGGAAACAATCGTCTATCCCACGAGCAGTCAATTGCAGACCAACAACAACCTCGAACAGATCGGTACTCTCGAAATTATTCCGATGGAAACGCCACTCGTGCTGTTCGTTTGGAGCAAGAACCGTGTCGTCGCTGTCCGCATCACCGACGTCAGCATCACCGAAGAAGCATTCGATCCCAACCTCAATCCGATTCGAGCAAAGGTCAGCCTCGGGATGCGCGTCCTTACCATGGACGATCTCGGCTTCGACCATAAAGGCGCGGCCATTTTCATGGCGTACTTGCAACAGAAGGAGCAGTTGGCAGGAAAGAGCCCGGCGGGAACACTCGGCGCGCTCGGAATCGAGCAAATCACATGAGCTCCATGTCGCAGACGGTCCTCCAATACAGCGCTCCCACCACCGGGATGCTCGCGCAAACGAGCCGCTATTTCAGTGTCGGCACGGAAACCATTGTCACTCCATCCGGAGACACGATCGTTTATTTTCTGCGCCGGTTCGTGCCACCGCCCGAGCGCTTCGTTCCGCTTCAGGTCTACACCGTCAAACAAGCGGATCGTCTCGACAACATCACCGCTCAATTTCTGAACGATTCGGAGCAATACTGGCGCGTCTGCGACGCCAATCGCGCCATGCGTCCCGAGGATCTCACCGCCGTGCTCGGCCGCAAGCTTCGCATCACGCTGCCGGAGGGCATACCAGGAGCCACAAGTGCTTAAAGGGGTTCATCTCACGCTGATGGTGGGGCCTGCGGTGCCAATTCCTGTTCCGCAGGTGATTCTGGACGCGCTCACGAGCGTTCAGGTGGCCACCACCGCGGGCAAGAACAGCGGATTTCAGCTCACCTTCACGCTCAGTAATCGTTCTCCACTGCAGACGCTGTTCCTTCTCGCCGGCGGCACTCCGATTCCACTGCTGCGAGTGATGATCATCGCCACCATCAACGGCACGCCCGAAGTCCTGATGGATGGTTTCATGACTGACCACCAAATCTCGCCAGGCAGCGATGCCGGTCATTCCACGCTGACGATTTCCGGTGAGGACCTGTCCGTGGCCATGAAGTACATCGACTTTACCGGCTTCCCATTTCCCGCGATGCCGGCGGAGGCGCGCGTTGCCCTCATTCTCGCCAAGTACGCGATGTTCGGAGTCGTCCCGCTCATCATCCCGAGCATCATGCTCGATGTTCCGATCCCGACCGAAAAAATTCCCCGGCAAGAGGGCACGGACTTCGATTATGTGAAAAAGCTCGCCGATGATGTGGGCTACGTTTTCTACATCAACCCCGGCCCCGCGCCAGGGATGAATACCGCCTACTGGGGCCCCACGATCCGCGTCGGCGTTCCCCAGCCGGCTCTGAATTACGACATGGATTCATTCACCAACGTCGAAGCCCTGAGCTTCAACTATGTGAGCGATCAAAAAGCGCTGCCGATCGTGTGGATCCAAAATGAAGAAACCAAGATTCCCATCCCGGTTCCTCTCCCGGACGTAAACCCGCTCAGTCCGCCACTCGGATTGGTCGAACCGATTCCCCGGAAATTTTACGAAATCGAAGGGACTGCAAAACTCACTCCGCTGCAGGCGATCTTGATCGGCCTAGCCAAAGCCGCTGATACGGCGGACGTCGTCACCGGCTCCGGCTCTCTTGATGTGCTGCGCTACGGCCGAACATTAAAAGCCAGGCAGCTCGTGGGCGTCCGCGGTGTTGGGATGGCGTTCGACGGCCTCTACTTCGTCACTAGCGTCACGCACAACATCAAGCGCGGTGAGTATAAGCAGAGCTTTTCGCTGGCTCGCAATGGACTCATCTCCACGGTCCCTGTGGTGCCGGCATGAACGAGCCGAAAAAATACTACGGAAAGTATCGCGGCACGGTCGTGAACAATGTGGACCCAATGCAAATTGGACGCATTCAACTGATGGTGCCGGACGTTTCCAACATAATTCCCTCCACCTGGGCGATGCCCTGTCTGCCCATAGCTGGCAAATTAATGGGCGCCTACATGATTCCTCAGATCGGGGCTGGAGTCTGGGTGGAATTCGAACAGGGCGATCCGGATTATCCCATTTGGGTCGGTGGTTTCTGGGGGCTCACGGCCGAACTACCCACTCTCGCGCTGGCGGGCAACCCTGCAAGCCCCAGCATTGTTTTCCAGACGAATTTGCAGAACACCTTGGTCATCAGCGATCTCCCTGGTCCGACCGGAGGGATCATGCTCAAAAGCACCACCGGAGCAAGTTTGATCGTCAATGACACGGGTATTTACATTCAAAACGGCAAAGGCGCGAGTCTCATCATGACGGGTCCGACGGTCACCATTAATAGTGGCGCGCTCGTGATTACCTGAACTCTCGAGAAGGAGCTAGCTGTGCCGGGTTTTCTTTTACATCTAGGTGCGACGGTCCAATGCGCTCACGTCGGGCAGGCCACGCCCATGGTTACGAATCCGCGCGTCACTGTGAGCGCGCAGCCGACCGTGACAATGACGGCTCCTTACATGATCGCGGGGTGCACCATGCCGCCGCCGCCGACGGGCAATGGCCCCTGCGTCACGGCGCAATGGATCACCAGCGCCACCCGCATCACTTCGCTCGGCCAGCCGCTCCTTTTACTCGATAGCCAGGCGATTTGTGTTCCCACGGGCACTCCATTGTTGATTTTGACGACGCAAACGCGCGTCACGGGAATGTGAGCCATGTTCAACATCGACTTTCCATTTCACATCGATCAACTGGGCCGCTCCGCTTCGACCACCGACGACGACCACATCCGCGATATGGTCGAACAGGTTGTCTTTACCGCGCCCGGCGAACGCGTCAACCGCCCCGACTTCGGCAGCGGCCTGTTGCTCCTCGTGTTTGAGCCCAACAGCCCCGAGCTGGCCGCCGCGCTTCAGTATTCGATTCGCGCATCTTTACAGCGTTGGCTTGGCGATCTGATTCAAGTCCAGAACGTGGACGTCACTGCCCAGGATTCAACGCTCGTGGTCCTCGTTCAGTACCTGGTGCGCAGCACCGGGGCGAGCCAGACGGCTACCTTTCAGCGGAGCAATGCGCAATGAGCAAATCGAGCCTGGCGTGTCGGGAAGAGCAGCGCCGTGAGGATGTGCGCAAGGCACAAGGCCGCTACGGGCTCGACTTCCTCGAGGCGGGCCAGAACCAGCTGACCCTCACCGTAACCTTCCTGGGCCATGCCCCTGCCGAGATCAAGAAGGAAAACATCCGCATCGAAGGCGGAGTCCGAATCTTCGATATCCACGTCACCGGATTGACCGTGAATCGCTCCACCTCCGACGCCGATCAGGACGACACCATGGATGTCACCGTTGACAAAGCCGGTGACTTTTCCACCTACGTCCTGCGCGTCTCCGCACTCGACGGCGCGGGTAATCCCATTCGCAAGCCGCTTGCCGGTTTCGATCCGCGGTATGACTGCATCGCGTTCAGCTTCAAGGCCAATTGCCCCAGCGATCTCGATTGCAAGTCGCCGCACATCTGCCCGCCCGAGACTCGTGTCGAGCCGGACATCAGCTATCTCGCCAAGGACTACAAGAGCTTCCGCCAACTAATTCTCGATCGCCTCGCGCTCCTTATGCCCCAATGGACCGAGCGCCACGTCTCCGACCTCGGCATCGCCCTCGTCGAAATCCTCGCCTATGTGGGCGATCACCTCAGCTATTTTCAGGATGCCGTTGCCACCGAGGCCTATTTACAGACCGCCCGCCAGCGCATTTCGGTCCGCCGCCATGTGCGTCTGGTGGACTATCCCATGCACGAAGGCTGCAACGCACGCACTTGGATGTTCGTCGGCACCGATACCGATCTCGCGCTCGATCCGCTCGACATTTATTTCATCACCGCCTATCCCAACGCGCCTCTCAATCGTCGCATTCTCGGCCCGAAGGATCTGGCCGCGGTTCCCCCCGGCAGCTTTCAAATTTTCGAGCCGCTGGTCGCGGATACCACTGTGCAGATTCAGCTTTTCGCCGCTCATAGCATCATCAAGTTTTACACCTGGGGCGACCAGCAATGCTGTCTCGCGAAAGGCGCCACGTCCGCCACGCTGATCGATTCATGGATGCCGGCTCCTACACCGCCCACGCCGCCGTCGCCGCCAAGTCCTCCTTCACCACAGCCCGCGCCTTCAATCGCGGCGCCGACAGCTACCGGCGAAAAAGCACGAGTCCTTCACCTCAATGTCGGCGACATTCTGATTTTCGAAGAAGTGCTTGGCCCCAAGACCGGCGTCGCGGCGGATGCAGACCCTAAGCACCGCCAAGCCGTCCGCCTCACAAAAGTCGAGCTCGGCGTGGACACGCTCTACCAGCCTCCCAACGGACAGCCATTCGTTTATATCGAGTGGGCGCCGGAAGATGCACTCACGTTTCCGCTCTGCATCTCCGGCGTCACGCAGGCGCCCGACTGCAAATACATCACGGACATTACCGTCGCTCACGGCAACGTGTTCCTGATTGACCACGGTTCACGCCAGGGCGAGCTGCTCGGCCCTGTCCCCACGCAACAAACAATGGCGACCTGCGAGTCTGATTGCCAGCCTGCGGAGATCACGCTGATGCCTGCTGTCTTCCGCCCCGTGTTGAAACAGGCGCCGCTCACATTTAGCCAGCCACTTTCTGTGAGGAGTCCCGCGAGCGCTCTACTGCTTCAAGATCCCAGGAAAGCTCTCCCGTGGATCAAGGTGAAGGGCGAACTCACCACTCCCAGTGGTGTCATCGATTCCACTTGGTCCGCGCAATCGGATCTTCTCGAGAGCCAGAGCGGCGACCTCGACTTCGTCGTCGAGATGGACAACTCCGGCGACGCCCACCTTCGTTTCGGCGACAACGATCTCGGCGAGATGCCCGACGCCGGAATGATGTTTTCCGCCAGCTATCGTGTCGGCAATGGTCCTGCCGGCAATGTCGGCCCCGAAAAAATCACCTATATCGTCTTCCGCGATGCGCCGATTGATGGCGCCAATCTCCAGCCAGTAAATTTTTTTGCTGCCCAGGGAGGCACGGCGCCCGAGCCTCTCGCAGAAATCAAGCTGCTCGCTCCCTACGCGTTCCGTTCGGACCTCGAGCGCGCCATCACTCCGGCTGACTACGCTACCATCGCCGAAGGCAATTCCAAAATTCAGCGCGCCGCCGCGGCTCTCCGCTGGACCGGCAGTTGGTACGAAGCATCGGTCGCAGTTGATCCCCTTGGCACGGAAGATCCTGCCGAGAAATTGCTCGAGCATATCGAGGGATATCTCTACTGTTTCCGCCGCATGGGCCACGACCTTGAAGTTCGCCCGGCACACTATGTTTCGCTCGACCTCGAATTGAAAATTTGTGTTCTTCCGGATTACCTCCGCGGCCATGTCGAGGCTGCGCTTCTCGAAGTTTTCAGCAATCGCGTGCTTCCGGATGGCACGCTCGGCTTCTTCCAGCCTGATAACTTGACGTTCGGCGAAGGGATTTACATCAGCAAGATTGTGGCCGCTGCGCAGGCCGTCACGGGCGTCGAGAGCGTCACCGTCAGAAAACTCCAGCGCCTCTTCGAGCCGCCGAATCACGAACTCGAGAATGGCATCCTGCCGCTCGGCCCCTACGAAGTTGCACGCCTAGACAACGATCCCAGCTTCCCCGAGCACGGCAAGCTGGTGCTCAAAGTGCGAGGTGGAAGATGAAGCTGCCGTGCGGCTGCTGCGAAGGCATCCAGGTAGTCACGCCAGTCGGCATTTGGAACCGGCCCGGCCTCGACTCGCTCACTTATCGCGCCGGCACCCATTCCACTTTCCTCGAAACGATGCTGGCGCGCATTTCGAATGTTTCCATCTCGATCCCGGCAACGAATCCAGGTGATCCAGCCACGTTGGTCTATCCGTTGCGCGCGTTGACCACGCGCGACACCACCGACCCCGCCATCGCTCTTCTCGATGCCTGGGCCGTGGTGGCCGATGTCCTCACGTTTTATCAGGAACGCATCGCCAACGAAGGTTATCTGCGCACGGCGATCGAGCGGCGCTCCATCCTCGAACTTGCACGCCTCATTGGTTACCGTTTGCGCCCCGGCGTTTCCGCCAGTGTTTTTCTTGCCTTCACGCTCCAGCAGGGCAATGTTGTGGATATTCCCGCCGGCACCCAGGCGCAGAGCGTTCCCGGCCCCGGAGAGCTTCCGCAATATTTTGAGACCTCGTCCATTCTTCCCGCGCGCGATGTGTGGAATAGCTTGCAGGTGCGCCTCACCCGCCCACAGCTCATCACCTACGATGGCGACCCCGTCTATGATGTCCACAATATCGACGCGATTTGGTTCGCGGGCACCTCCACCAACCTAAGTCCCAACGATCCGCTCCTGATCGCCTTCGACGACGGGCCCAAAACCACGGTCTTGCGCCGCGTCGAAACCGTCACTCCCGATTCCGACAACAATCGCACCAAGGTCACTCTCCAACTCATGCAATCCCTCTCCCAATCGGAATCGACGCTTCAGTCTCAGGGAAATACAATTCTCACTCAGCTGAATGTTGCCATCTCAGACGGGCAGAAGAATTTCCCCGGCACCGGGATGGCCGAAACCATCGTCGCAGCGCTCAGCGATTTGCGTGACACTCTGAGCAGCGCAATGCAGGACAACGATGTCGAGGCTTTCCTCTCCTCGCTGCGAAAGAATGTGGCTTTCCT
>JBGPZR010000031.1:0-11484 GCA_041493845.1 Terriglobia bacterium
CCCACCGCATGTGCTCGTAGCGTCGAATTGTTTGTTCGAGCCGGGACATGGTGAGTAAACAATCGAATATAGCGTAGCGGTCTCGCGCAATCAAACACGCGCGATTGGCGAAACTGAGCTTTGGCGTGTGATCAGGGCCGGGCTTGATGCAGGCCGGAACGATTGCTATGAAGCAAAAGAGGCGACGCCGGAGCGGATGCCGACGGAGCGGAGCGCGAGGTCCGCGAGGGCGCGGATCAGCAGGGGCGAGTCGTTGAGCGCGGGCATCATGTGGAAATCGGTGACGCCGAGAGCTTCGGCTTCCTCGCGCGCTTCGATATTGATCTCGTGAAGCGTTTCGATGTGCTCGGTGAGGAAGGACATTGGGGTCACCAGCATGCGCTTGACGCCATCGAGCGCCATTGCCTCGATGGTTCCGCTGAGTGATGGCTGTAACCATCTCTGCGGACCGACCTTACTCTGGAAGCACAGCACATGCGGATTGGGCCACGCGCCGAGCTGACGGACCAGCTCGACCGTTTGTTCGATCTGGCGCGGATAGGGGTCGCCCTTTTCGACCAGTGTGACAGGGAGGCCATGCGCGCTAAAAACGAGATGGACCTCTTCAGGGCGCGGAAGCTGCGTCAGGACGCTGTTGATGCGGTCCACAATCCCGGCGATGTAATCGGGATGATCGAAGAAATGATCGATCAGATGGACGGGAACACTCGCGGAGTAAAGGCGATTCCATTCCTTCAGGCTGCTGCCCGTCGTGGCGAAAGAATAGTGCGGATAGAGGGGCAGGAGGACCAGTTCGTCGTACGGGGCGCTCTCGAGCGCGCTGATGGCTTCGCGCGTGTCCGGGTGCCAGTAGCGCATGGCGACGATGGCACGCGCATTGAGGTGCGGGCGGAGGGTGGCTTCGAGCGCTCTTCCCTGCACTTCAGTGAGACGCCGGATGGGAGAGCCGCCGCCGATAGCGGCGTAATGCTGGGCGACAACCTTCGAGCGGCGCGTGGAAATTAATTTTGCCAGCGCTTTACGGGCCAGGAATGCGCCGGGGAAATTAATGATGTCGGGGTCGCAGAACAGATTGTAGAGAAACGGCTCGACCGCTGCCTGCGAGTCGGGGCCGCCCAGTTGGAAGAGGATGACGGCGATTTTTTTTTGGCCCGGCATAATAACCTCGTGCGCGTGAAACAAAATCTAAATCTGCACCTCAGGGCCGGCAGATGGCGCCGGCTCGACACTTGAGCTGCAAGAAAGACGCTACGAGCCCTCGCGGAGCTGCTGCTTGAGGCGCTCGATGTCGTCGCGGAGGCCCGCGATGCGCCGGGCAACCGTCACTTCATACAAGAAGAAGACGGCCCAGACAACCATCCATGCAGCAAACAGGCTTTCAAAATTTTTCACCGGCGCCCTCCCTTAGCAGATTCCGCAGCCGCGGTTCCGGATTCAACTTCAAAACGCAATTCCTCGTACTCGTGGCGCAGCCGCTCCAGGCGATAGCGATCAATGAGCACGACTATCATGACGCAAACGACGGCAATCCAGCAAATCAGCAGCACCTTGCCCATCCCGGGAGCGAGACCGGAATTTTCGCCGCCCAGCACGACGGGTTGCGGGTGCTGCGTCCGCCAGAGACGATTCGAGAGATAGACGAGCGGGACATCGAGAAATGCAAAGACGCCAAAAATCGCAGAGAGCGTTGCGCGACGCTGCGGATCTTCAAGCAAGCCGCGCAGCAGGAGATACGAAATATAGAGCAGCCAGAGGATGAATGTGCTGGTGAGGCGTGCATCCCAGGTCCACCAGATGCCCCAGACGGGCCGCGCCCAGATGGGGCCGGTGATCAGCACGACCGTGCAGCAGGCAACCCCTACTTCCGCGCCGGCGACGCCCAGCCAGTCCCACTTGGGCTGGCGCGTAACGAGATAGGCGGTGTTGGCGATGAAGACGATGAAGAAGGCGATGAAGGCAGAAATGGCGCTGGGCACGTGGAAGTAGAAGATACGCTGGATGGCGTGCATGGTTTTTTCGTCGGGCGCGATGAAAAGCGCGGCGTAACCGGCGAAAATGACCAGCGCCGTGACGGCAAGCACGAACGTGGTGCGGCCCTTCATTGGATGTGACCCCTCATTCCTCAATCAAATAATCGCACAGAAGCCAGGAAGCTGTCAGGAACACGATATCAAAACCCGCGAGGAAGCTGACCCATGTGCGGTCGAGCGCCGGCTGCTCGGTGAGCAGCGACGCGGTGGCTTCGACGGCAGCGATCAGCAGCGGCGCGAGAATCGGCAGCAGCAACAGCGGGAGAAGCAATTCGCGCATGCGCGCGTGGGCCGAAACAGCCGAGAAAACCGTGCCGGTGACGACCAGACCCAGCGTGCCCAGAAAAAGTACCAGGATCAGACGGCCGACGATGCCGAACAACGAGACGTTGTAAAAAACGCTGAAGGCCGGGACCAGGACAACCTCTGAGATCGCGAGAAAGATGAAATTTGCGAGCATTTTGCCGAGGAGGATGGCAAAGCTCGAAATCGGAGCCATGCGCAGGGCGTCCAGCGTGCTGTTCGTTTGCTCGCGCGCGAAGGAGGGATTGACCATGAGCGACCCGGCAAAAAGAAATGCGATCCAGAGAAGTCCCGGGCCGTAGCGGCGCGACTCCTCGGCGGTGGGATTGAAGGCGAAACTGAAAAGCACGATGACGATGAGCGCGAAGACGATGGTAGTGGTGAGCAACTCGCGGGTGCGGAATTCAAGACGCAGCTCTTTTGTGAGCAGGATGGCGGCGGCGCGAGCGGTGGTCATTCAGGCCTCCGCACGCAATGCGGCGAGCAGGGGGCGCGGGTCGCCACCCGGGCCGGTGTCCTGCTCGATGCGGCCAGCCGAGAGTGAGACAGCTCGTGTTGCCAGGTCGAGCGACTCATTGCGCGCGTGCGTGCTCATCAGGACGGTGCAGCCATCATCGCGGAGGCGCGCGAGCGTGGCGCCAAACCAGACCAGTCCCTGGCGGTCGAGGCCGGCGGCGGGCTCGTCGAGAAGCAGGAGGCGCGGGCCGTGCTGCAGAGCGCGGGCGATGGAGAGGCGCTGGCGCATCCCGCGGGAGAACGTGCGCACCAGGCTCCCGCCGCGTGAAGAAAGGCCGCAGGCTTCGAGAGCGCTCCCGACGCGGGCGACGACATCGTCGAGGCCATAGAGCTGGGCGAAGAGGGTGAGATTTTCCGCGGCCGTCAATTCATCGTAGAGCAGAGTGCTATGGCCAACCATGTCGATGAAATGTTTTGCGGCAAGGGCAGTAATTCCGGAGGTCAGATGGATCTTGCCACTGGTCGGATTCATCAGCAGCGCGGCGATGCGCAGGAGCGTGGTCTTCCCTGCCCCATTGGGGCCAAGGAGAGCAACGAATTCACCGGGGTGTATTTCGAGCGAGATGCCGCGCAAGGCGACGAGCGAGCCGAAGCGCTTTTCGACGCGGTCGAATGAGATGCCGAGCTGTGAAGGAGTGGTAGACGCGGCCAAGGAGATTCGCTCAGCCTTTCACGAGATCGCGGAGGACTTGCTCCATGCGCTGACGCTCGCGGGCGTAGTCCTGTTCGCTGATCGTTCCGGCCTGCCGGCGGAGCTCGAGGCGGAAGAGATTGTCTTTCAGCTCGTCGAGGCTGCCTCGAACTTCGCGGTTCACGTCGGCAATGGCGGACCCCGCGGTCTTCGCCGCGGTCTTTGCGGTTCGTGCTGCGGCAACCGCGGTTGGCGCGCCGGAAGAGGCGCCAGCGGCGACAACTTGTGGGCGGCGGAGCAGAAAGACAAAGCCAAGCGCAAAGATGGCGACGAAGCCGCCAACCAGTATCCATTTCAGACTGTCGAGGCGCGCGGGGAGAGAAGTGGCCGTCGTCGCGGGCGCTTCGGCACCGGCGGCCTCGAGGCGCGAATTCACGGAGGGAGTCTGCCCGGCATCACCTGGCGGAGCAGCGGAGGCTTGCCCGGCTGCCGAAACGCCATTCCCAGGATTCGCGGCAGGCATCGGTGCCGTGCCGGAAACCGCGATATTCACGGGAGAGTTGGCGGCGACGGACTCGCGCACGTACACACTGAATCCCTGATCCTGGCCTGCAGCGGCAAGGCCGTCACCAGAAATCTGGACGCCGGGTGGCGCGGCTACGATGAAGCGGCCCGAGCTGTAAGGCAAAACATTCCGGAGCGTCAGGCGATTCCCCGGGTATGGAAGCTTGTAGGAAAGCCGGACGCCGCTCTCGCCGGGGCGAAATGGGAAGGCGATGGCCATCTGGTTCTTGCCCTTGTCCATGGTGCCCTGAACGACGGGCATGCCAGCGGAACCCCATGCGGCGGCCTGATTGAACTCCGCGCCATCAGGAATTGAGAAATTGAAGGAGCCGTCTGCGCGATAGTAAGCGACCGGCGGCTGCGACTTATTTTCAATTGTGAATTCCTCGCCGACGAGGAGCTCAGCGCCGTTGGGTTGGATGATCACGGCGTGATTGGTGACGGTGTACGTGCCGGGCTTGTCGGTGGGCTCGAAGACCTGGATATCGGCAGTGTTTTTCCCCGGAGGCACGGGCTCGTGATAATTGACGCCGCGATAGACCGCGCGGAGAAGCATGGGCGCGGCGCCAATATCGGGACGATCGAATTGGAAGCGGCCCTGCGCATCGGACTTCGTGCTGGCGACGGGTTGCATGCCGCCCTGGAGCTGGATGAGGACCACGTCCACACCGGCGGCAGCTTTTCCGGACGTGCCGTTGTGGATGGTGCCGGTGAGAGTGCCGGCGAGAATCGAAGAGGATGTGAAACCAATGAGGAAGGCGAGCGTGCAGAGCTTTGCCGCCCCCCGCAAGAAATTCGGACAGCCTGAAGGCTGCCCCGCAAAACCGATCATGAATGCCGCCTTTCGGTAGCCGCCTGGCGGGTGGCGGGAGTGGGAGTGCTGCCGGTTAATTGATCCATCTCGGCAAGAACGCGCGCTGCTTCGATATCGAGCGCCTGCTTAGTTTCTTCGTAGTCGGCTTCCGAGAATTTTCCGGCGCGATACTCGAAGCGGAGATCGCGCAGATTTTCATAGATGGCATCGCGGCGCTCCATGAGCTGGTCGAGTTTGGTGCGATGCGGAGTGGAGTCAGATGGGTCCTGGCGCACGGAGAAAATGAAAATGATGGTGGCAGCAGCGAGAAGCATGCAGGCGACGGCAATGTCAACGCTGCTCATCGTCGTCCTTCCCTGCCTCGCGCTGAGCGCGGGCCAGGAGCTCGGCTGAAACGGCGGGCCCGGAAGCCGTGGCAGCGCGCTGCCGCCAGCGGCGGATTAATTCGAAAAAGAGATAGAGCGCAATCAGCGGGACGGCGATGGGCATGATCCATGCGGCGCGGTTGAATCCCGTGGCAGGCGGGGCGGCAAGCACGGTGGGGCCGTACTCCTGCACGAACGCCTGGATGGTGAGGTCGTCGGGCTCGTTGCGGGCCACGCGGTCATCGAGTTCCTTGAGCATTCCGTGTGAGTAGGTGCAACCGACGTGGTTGCAGGCCGTGAGGATCTGATTGCAACCGCAGACGCACAATAGTTTCTGGCCCAGGTTTTTAGCGCGCTGGGTCTCCTGCGCTCGGACGGTCAAAACGTAGCCCAGAAGGGCGGTCGTCAAGAAGAGCGCAGCCATCCCCGCGGACACAATTGGACGGATGCGAGCGCGCGTCTTAGTCATGGGCATCCGAGGAGCGGGCGATAGCGCCGATGGCGGAAGCGCCTTTGGCGATTGCGTCGCCCCAGGATTGTTCGGTGGCCGGGCGCAGCACCAACGCGGCGCGGCGGTTTGGCAGCAGTGCAAGACCTGTGCCGAGAACGACGACGATCCCGCCGAACCAGATCCACTTCACGAGCGGATTCAGGTAGGCGTGAATGACGGGCTTGCCGGTCTCGGGGCTGCGGCCGGCGTAAACGACATAGAGGTCGTGGAGCGGCTTGGACTGGACGGCGACCATCGTTTCGGTTACTTCGCTGGCAAGGAAAAAACGGCGCTCGGGATAGAGCATCATTTCGGAGCGGCCGTCGCGAAAAATTTCCAGGGTGGCACGCTCGGATTCGAAGTTGTTGTTCGACACTCGATCGAAATTCTGGCAGAGAATTGTGTACGGGCCGATCGTGAGCGTCTGGCCCGGGGCCATCTCCATTTGCACGTCTTTGTTGAACGCAGAGCCGGCGATGCCGATGAAAATCAAAACCATGCCGAAATGAACGATGTAGCCACCGTAGCGGCGCGTGTTGCGCATGGTGAGATCGCCGACGGCGGTGAGGATGTTCGACCCATCGCGGGCAGCAATCACGCGGGCGCCGCGGTAGAACTCCGAAGCAATGCTGAGCGTCACGAAGACGCAAAGGATCAGGCAAATGAGCGCATAGATCTCCCTGAAGCCGAAGACGAAAGCAACAATCCCGGAGAGTACGCCGATCACAACGGGCCACGCAAAATTGCGCCGGAGCGAGTCAAACGATGTCTTGCGCCACGCCAGCAGCGGACCCACACCTGTGAGCAGCAGAAGGAATAGGGCAATGGGAATATTTACTTTGTTGAAGAACGGCGGGCCAACGCTGATCTTGCTGCCTACCACCCATTCGGAAAGCACTGGAAAGAGCGTCCCCCAGAGAACTGCGAAGCAGGCGGCGAGAAGGATGAGATTGTTGAATAGGAAGCTTGATTCGCGCGAGACGAGCGAGTCGAGCGCGTTGTCGCTGCGCAAATAATCGCGATTCAGCCAGTAGGACCAGAAGCAAACGATGAACACGAGCGCGAGGAATCCGACGAACCAGTTGCCGATGGAAGACTGGGCGAACGCGTGCACGGAGCTGATCACGCCGGAGCGTGTGAGCAGCGTGCCGAGAATGCAGAGCATGAACGTGGTGAACACCAGCCAGATGTTCCACACCTTCAGCATGCCCCGCTTCTCCTGCATCATCACGGAGTGCAAGAAGGCGGTGCCGGTGATCCACGGGAGCAGCGACGCGTTTTCAACCGGGTCCCAGGCCCAGTAACCGCCCCAGCCGAGGACAGCGTAGGCCCAGTGCGCGCCGAGAAGAATGCCGATGGACTGGAAGCACCAGGCGATCATGGTCCAACGGCGCGTGATGTGAATCCATTTTTCGCCGGGATAGCGCCCCAAGAGAGCGGCGAGCGCGAAGGCGAATGGGATGGTGAAACCGGTGTAGCCGAGATAAAGCATCGGCGGATGAATCACCATTTCCGGATACTGCAGCAGCGGGTTCAGGCCATGGCCATCGCCGAGAGCGGCGAGGCGCATCGTGCCGGATGCGTCCGGGCCGCCCAAGACGCCGAAGGGACTGGCGACGAAATTATTCAGCGTGAGGAAGAAAATCTGCGCACCGGCCATCACCACACCGGCATAGGGCATCAGCTCGGGATGTTTGTTGCGGTTGACCAGGAGCGCCAGGAAAACATACGTCGAGAGCAACCAGCTCCAGAAAAGCAGCGAGCCTTCCTGGCCGGCCCATAGAGCAGCAAATTTGTAGAAGGCGGGCAGCGCGCGGTTGCTGTGGGCCGCAACATAAGCCATCGAGAAATTATCTGTGAAGAAGAAATATTCCAGGGAGGCCACGGCCAGCGTGACCAAACCGAAAACGGCCATGCCAGCATGGCGCGCGCTTCTTGTGAGCAGCGGGCGGCGCGTGATGGCGCCGGCGATCCCGGCAGTGAACGCATAGACGGCCGCCAGGAACGCGAGGATTAGCGCAAACGAACCGAAGATGTCCAACGAGTTCCTCCGTAGTTCCCTGCACCTGTAGCTCGGAGATGGTTCATTCGAGCGATTCTAAGTCCGGCCGGGCTGGGGCGCTCCGGGCGTCTGATTGGGAGTGGCTTCATATTTGGAAGCGCACTTGGCCTGTACCTGTTCGGCGTTGAAGCGGCCGTCGGGAGTCAGGCGGCCTTCGACCAGGGCCTGCGCGCCGTCCTTGAACGTGTCCGGGAGAGGGTCGCGGCCGGTGTAGCTGATCGCCAGAGTTTTGCCCTGCTCTTCGAGAACGAAGTCAACGCGTCCGGCCACGTGCTCGATCGAGCCAGCACGAACATTGCCGGAGACGCGCATGCGCTGGTGGAGCGCGGCGCCATGCAGCGTGCCAAGCTCGGAAATCGTGTGGTAGTAGGTCTTACTCTGCGTAAAACCCACGTAGGCAAGGGAGATGAGCGTGACAACGATGATCCCAGAGCCAATGAGAAACTTTGCGCGGCCTTTCATGCGGGCACTCCCGTCAACAAGCCCCCCCGATCGTTTGAATTCTAGCACAAGGGCGAAACACCCCTGAAAGTGTATTCTTCGCACATATTTGTGAGGGAGAACGATAGAACTTTGGGACAGCCCTGTCCGCGTGAGCGATGGGCAGGTCTGTGGTGGCGAATGACCGGCGAAAAGCGCGACATTAGATGTGACGCGGAATGCCAGCTCAGGACTTCAAGGCAGCACGGCGAGGAGCTTCTTGATGCGGTCGCCGAAAGCGGTGCCGGCTTCGGCCTGGCGCTTGGGATCGCCGAGATAAGGGTCCGAGAAAGGGGCGCCGTTGTTGAGGATCAAGCGGTCGCCCCAGCCGACGAGGCCGAAGAGACGAATTAACTCCTGTGTTGGCGTCGAAAGCGGGACGACATAGGAGGGGTTGTAGGAAGTTTGCACGCGCTTCATGACTGTGGGCGCCAGGCGGCGCAGAGCGCCCTGCGGATCGGGCTGATCCTCGAACGGGCATTCGACAGCGGAGGTGAGAAAGAAACCACGGCGCTGAAAATCTGTCAGTGTAGGTTCCTCTCGGATGTCTGGTCCTGCGGCAATGCCGGCACATTTGACCAGTTCATTGAAGTACGTGCGCGAGGCGACAGAACGGACGGAACGGTCCTTCGCGGCTTGATAAAAATAGTCTTCCGGACGAGCGGGCGGAGCACCATCGAGGAGCAGAACTTTGATGTGGACGGGGCGGTAGCGAGTGGCGAGCTCGAGGCGCTCGACGCGACGGCGGATGTGGGCTTCGTCTGTCCGCGCGCCGCAGGCATCACAAACAGGCATGCAGGGCCCTCCTGAAGCGGTGATAGAACCAAAGAGAATGGCACGGACGAGGATTCGCGCGCAAGCAGACTGAGAAGCAAAACGCGCGGGCTGGGAGGAGATTTACGGCTTAGCGTTCTCCGTCGCGGGACCAGGCGCTTCGCTGGGAACGGCCTGGGCAACCTGGCCCAGCTTGGTGCGCAGGCAGCCGATCAGCTCGGGGGCCAGATCAGAGATGCTCATGCCCTCCGAGACCAAGAATTTGCAACTGAGAATGGGGCGCGCCTGGTCGTCATCTGAGAGCTGGCAATTCACTTTGCAATACTGGCATTCCTGATTCCAGCAGAAACGGCCATAGGGGATCGTTTCCGGGCTGATAAACTGGAAAGCGCGCAGCAGCGAGTTCTTCTCCGGGACCAGGAAGGTCTTCCCCAGGATGGTTATCTCGACGAGTTTTTCGTACGGCCGAAAGACGTCGGACATGAGTGAAGACTCGCCCTCAGACATTTGAACGATTCCCCTACAGATGAAGCTAAAGCAGCATGAGGCTGGGAGCAACGAGAACAGGACCGGGGCGTGTTCAATGCTCCAATGGCGGATGAAAGGCGAACGTCACTTTGGCGAGATGGGGGAGCACCTTGTTCGGCTGCGGTGCCCTTTCGGAGCGTTAGGCCCAGAGCGCAGGAGACTCGACTACCCGTTACGCGGGGTCTGCTCGATGGTGGCTGGACTGGGTCGAGGCCAGCGGAAGCATTAGAACGATCGTGTAAACACCGAGCGCGATGCCCAATGGATCGCTGAGGATGGCCAGAAAGGCGGCAATCAACGTGAGCGCTCTAGCCGCACGTGCACCCGTCAAGAGTGCCGCAGCCGCAAGCAATGAGAAGATCGCCGATACGGCTGCCAAGAGGACTGCCATCAGTAAGAAGATGTGAAACGCGTCCATCCAAGTGAAAGGGTCCGGGACGCGGGAAAGTAGAGCGCCCCACATGAGGGTCAGCACCGGGGTGTAAATTATGAGCCACGCTCCGGCAACGATGCGGAAAACTCCATAAATCAGCCAAAGGATGCCGAGCGTTCGATAATTTCCAGGTTCATTGTTGGGAAACGCCACAGCAACACCCCCGGCGCAGGACTGCGTACGCATAACATAACAAGCTGCCCCTTCTGTCAAGACAAGTCCAGGTTGAGAGGGCCGGTTGAAGCCTGTTGCACTAAGCGAAGAACTGGCCCATGCGGCGGAATTTCTCGTAGCGCTGATTCAGGAGATCTTCGGGGGTGAGGGCGGAGAGCTCGTCCAGGGCACGGACAAGGAAGGGCTCGAGTAACTTTGCGGCAGCTTCTGGATCGAAGTGGGCGCCACCTTCTGGTTCGGGCACGATTTCGTCAACGAGTTGGAGTTCGAGGAGGTCGCGTGCGGTGATTTTCAAAGCTTCGGCGGCGGTTTCGGCCTTGGAGGTGTCGCGCCACATGATGGAAGCGCAGCCTTCGGGCGAAATGACGGAGTACACGGAATTCTCGAGCATGAAGACGCGGTCGCCAACCGAGATGGCGAGCGCGCCGCCCGATCCGCCTTCGCCCGTTATGGTGATGACGATGGGCACGGGCAGGCGCGACATTCCGCGCAAGTTGGATGCAATGGCTTCCGCCTGGCCGCGCTCTTCCGCGCCGACGCCGGGATATGCGCCGGGTGTATCCACAAAAACGAAAACCGGACGGCGGAATTTCGCAGCAAGCTGCATGGCACGGAGAGCTTTGCGATAGCCCTCGGGCTTGGCCTGGCCGAAATTCCGGGCGACGCGCTGCTTGATGTCGCGGCCCTTTTGATTGCCCACGATCATCACGGGCTTGCCGTGAAAAAAGGCCATGCCGGTGATGAGAGCCGAATCATCTGCGAAATTGCGATCGCCGTGGATTTCAGAAAACTTTTCAAAGAGCAGGCGTATGTAATCGTCGGTGTAGGGACGCTGCGGATGGCGGGCAAGCTGGAGACGCTGCCAGGCGCCGAGATGGGTGTAGAACTCGCGCTTTAGTTCGTCGACCTCAATGCGGATCCGGTCAATCTCCGCGGCGGTGTCGTGGGTGGGAGCGGAGAGGCGGGACAATTCTTCCACGTCGCGCTCCAGAGCAGCGATGTCGGTCAGCCGCTGCTTTTCTTTTTGTCTGGCTTCGGAATCCATCTTGGCCGGGCGCGATGCTCCGCTGGCTTCCAGGACGGAAGCGCCTTCAGGGTTGCCCTGCCAACCGCGTGGCTGCATTCCCCCACTTCTATTGCTCTTAACGTCAGTAGCCGTTCCGGCCGCGCGTGGGCTTGGTGCCGCTGCCGCCTCGCGGCTTGCACGCTCGGCGCGCTTTGCTTCTTTGGCGAGCTTGGATTGTTCGCGGCGCCGGCGAAGGCGGTCGCGAAGACGATCCCGCTTCTCACTCATTGGACCACCGCCACGGAATCCGTGCC
>JBGPZR010000027.1:0-11954 GCA_041493845.1 Terriglobia bacterium
GCAACGGCTCGACTCGACAGATAGCAGCGAGATTTGATGCCAGTCCGTGAGTGCCTGAACATGCTTCGCGAGCTGCGGAACGATTTCGACAATGTGCCGGTGGAGTCCTTCGATGCCCTCGGCGCGAACTTCCTGGTAGCTACCCTTCAGGATCACGTAGCCGGCCTGCCAGTAATCGCCGCGGTCGAGTCCGATCACCAAGTGACCCTTGCCGATCCCGCCGAAAGCGCCGCCCGGAGCATCGGGGTCCTCCGGAAGCCGCGGCAAGCGGAACCACAGGACGTCCATCGGAGGCGAGGTCTTGATGAGTTCGAAACCGGCGAGGGATCGCACGCGAGAAAACCGGCCATCAGCGCCGACAGTGAGGAGCGCGCGAACTTCATGCGTGCCATCTTCCGAAGCGTAACGCACGCCATGGACGGCACCGGATTCCGTAATCAACTCCGTTACATTGGCGCCCATTTTGATCTGAAAGTTCGGAAATTTGCTCGCCTCTTCGGTGAGGATTTCGAGCAGAAGTTTTTGGTGCACCATCAGTATGTAGGGATATTTAGTCTTGAGCCGGCGGAGATCAAACGGAGCGAAGGTGCCGTTCGCCGCCTGGATGATGGGCGCAAAGACTTTGCCCGCGCGAAGTCCATGGACTCGCTCGGCGAGGCCGAGCTGGTCGAGGATTTCGAGGGTGGAGGGATGGACCGTGTCACCGCGAAATTCGCGGTCGAAATCTTTGTGCATCTCGAGCAGGGTGACGCAGATGCCGCGACGCGCCAGGAGCAATGCAAGCATGGCGCCGGCCGGGCCGCCACCTGCGATGCAGCAGGCGACTTCCGAGCGGTCGGGCGTGGGGTCGGCCAGAGAGCGTGGGGCAGCTTCGAGCGTTGTGGAGGCCATGGCCACGGATTCTACCTCCACTCGTTTTTGATGCAAGGGCATCGGTGTGGTTGCGCGGTTCTGATGGAGTGGGCTAAACTGCGCGACGTTTTGATGGCACGCACATGACCGGCACAACGCGAATTGTTCGCAACATCTTCGCAGCACTTCTGGTGCTGCTGGGCATTGCCCTGCTGGCGGGATGGTGGATTGTGCGACGGTCGCTGCCCAAGCTCGATGGCAGCGTTTCTGTCGCCGGGCTGCATGATGGCGTGATTGTGGACCGCGATCAATGGGGGCGCCCGTGGATTCGCGCGAAATCTACTGAAGACCTGGTGATGGCGCAGGGATACGTGACGGCACAGGACCGCCTATGGCAGATGGATTTGCTGCGGCGCGCTGCCGCGGGTGAACTGTCCGAAATTTTCGGCAGCCTTACACTGGAGTTCGACAAAGAAAACCGGACGCTCGGGATGCGCGAGGCAGCCGAGCGGGCGGCCACAGATTCGAACCTTGAAATTCACGCGCTGCTGGACGCGTATGCGCGCGGCGTGAACCGCTATATCGAGGAGCGGCGCAACCGGTTGCCCATCGAGTTCACACTGCTGGGATACAAGCCTCACCCGTGGACACCGGCGGACAGCTACCTGATCAGTCTTTATATGTACAAGACGCTGACGTCCACGTGGAAATCAAAGTTGAATCGCCAGTGGATTACAGAAAGGGTGGGCCCGGAGCGGGCGCGCGACCTGTTCGTTGTGGATTCTCCGCTGGACCATTACATCGTCGGCGGGGCTGCTGCGGGGCAGACACCATCCCCGGCGCGCATGCCGGCAAAGCGAGCCTCGCATGTTTCGCGCGCCAACGGAGATGCGCCGCCGTTTGCTGCACAGGAGTGGGACGCTGCGCGAGATTTCTTCGGACAGTTTGAAGAGGAATCGTCTGAAATCATCGGCAGCAACAGTTTCGTGGTCAGCGGCAGTCACACGGCTTCCGGCAAGCCGCTGCTCGCAAACGATACGCACCTCGGGTTGGCCGTGCCGGGCATCTGGTATCTCGTTCATCTGACGGCGCCGGGATGGAACGTAGCGGGATTCGCGCTGCCGGGCGCGCCGCTAGTGATTATCGGGCACAACGACCGGGTTGCGTGGGGATTCACGAACAGCAACGCGGACGTACAGGATCTCTACATTGAGAAATTCGAATCCGAGAATTCCCATGCCTATCGCGCGAACGGCGCGTGGTTGCAGGCGAGCGCGAGGCAGGAGACGATTCATGTGCGCGGGAAACCCGACGCCGCGCTCAACGTGGTGGTGACGCGCCACGGGCCAATCGTTCATCGCGATCCGCCGGGTGAAGGCGGCCGTGCGTACGCGCTTCGCTGGACGGCGCTGGAGCCCAGTGGGCTCGATTTCGGCTTTCCGCTGCTGGGGCGCGCGAAGAATTGGGATGAATTCATTGAAGTGACGCGCCACATTGCCGGGCCGGGCCAAAATACAATTTATGCGGACGTGGACGGAAATATCGGCCTGACGATTCCGGCGCGAATTCCCGTACGCGCAGGCGGCGATGATTCCCTGCCCATTCCGGGCGAGACGGACGAATACGAATGGAAGGGCTACATCCCGTTTGAAGACTTGCCGCGCGCATGGAATCCTCCCAATGGAATTATTGCGACAGCGAATGCGCGGACTGCCGGGCCGGGCTACAAATACTTTGTCTCCGGCCGCTGGGCTGGCCCATATCGCACGGCTCGCTTGTACCAACTACTTGAGGGCCGCAGCGGGCTGCTTCCTGCGGATTGCAACGCGATACAAAATGACATCCTGAGCCTGCCCGATAAATTTCTCGGCGAGCAGCTCATCCTGGCCACCCGCTCGAAGCGGCCGATGGACGCGCGGGTGAAGGCGCTCATCGAAAAACTGAAGAGCTGGGATGCGCGGGCCACGGCTGACTCAGTTGAGACTTCGTTCGTGGAATACACGCGGCACGCGCTGTTTCACAATCTGCTCGCGCCCCTTCTCGGCGATGAGACCTCGAAGTACGAACTCTGGGAGCCGCGGAGCGTCTACAACAACGTGTGGTGGCGGGACAAAGTGTTTCTCGAAAATATTCTTCGCACGCGCCCGGCCGCCTGGCTGCCGAAGGGATTTGCGGACTACGATTCTTTGCTGATTGACAGCGCCAATGAAGCCGTGGCGCAACTCACAAAAGAAACGCAGGAGAATGATCCGGCGAGGTGGACCTGGGGCCGGCTGCACCCGCTCGACATGAGCCACCCGCTCGGCCGCAGCGGCGCGTTGCATTCGGCGCTGAGTATCGGCCCGTACGAAACCGGCGGAACGATTGATACGGTGAAGGCGATGGGCGTGGGCCACGGACCGGCGATGCGATTTGTCGCGGATCTTTCGAATTTCGACAACTCGCTGATGGAGATCACCACCGGCGAATCCGGGCAGTTCGCGAGCCCCTACTACCGCGACCAGTTTCCCGAGTGGTTTGCGGGGCGCGGGATTTCTGCTCCATTCAGCGAGGCTGCCACAGATAAGACGCGCGCGCATCGGCTTTTCCTCCTGCCCGCTGGCGCAAGCCCAGCTTCGTCACATTAGATGTTGTAACGCTGCCCTCACGACCGAATGCCGGGTTGCAGTCTGGCGCTACGGTGGACGCTACGAAATGCCTGAACTTCCCGAAGTCGAAGCTGTGGCGTGCCCGCCTTGATCCAAGGCGACCTGCACACCGTCTGAACCATGTTGAGGTGCGCCGGTTGCACAAGGCCATTGTTGACGTTCTCCAACGTGCGATAGAATGCTGCCTCAACCCAGCTCCCGACTTTCGCGACCCGAATTGGTGGTTCCAGGGGTTGGAACGCATCCTCCGGGTTTACGGGCGTGAGGACAAAAGCTGCCGGCGGTGCGGCGAGCCCGTGCGGCGAATCGAGCACGGCGACCGGTCCACTTATTTTTGTGCGCG
Organism: Terriglobia bacterium; assembly: GCA_041493845.1. Lineage (GTDB taxonomy): Bacteria > Acidobacteriota > Terriglobia > Acidiferrales > UBA7541 > Palsa-295. The sequence continues at coordinate 3,844 of JBGPZR010000027.1, forward strand.
GTGCCAGCAATGATCCAGACTGAGGCGCGATGAATCCAGTCCCCAATAAAGCAACCGAGCCGGCGCGCAAAGGCGATTTTGAGAAGTCGCTAGCGCGTCTGGAGGAAGTGGTGAAGCGGCTGGAGAGCGCGGAGCTTTCGCTCGATGAAGCCATGAAGCTGTTTGAAGAGGGAGTGAAGCTCTCGCGAGAATGCCAGAAGCAGCTCGAAGAAGCGGAAGGCCGCGTGGAAATTCTGCTGAAGAAAGCGGACGGCAAAATTGCCGCGGAGCCGTTCGAGCCGGAAGATGAATCTTCCTAGTTCTTGGGGCCGGTGCTGTCCATTGGCCGTAGAAATACTCTAATGCAAACCGAACGCATGAACCCTCCCATATTTTACGAAGAGAACCACGCAGGGATAGAGGCGGCGCTCCTTGCGCTACTTCCACGCGAAGACATGCTGCCCTTTTCGATTCATCGCGCCATGCGCTACAGCGTGTTCGCGGGCGGCAAGCGGATTCGCCCCATCCTGTGTCTGGAAACGGCGCGGATGTTCACGCAAAATCCTGCCGCGGCTGTCGCGGTCGGATGCGCGCTCGAATTCATTCACACCTATTCACTGATCCACGACGATCTTCCCGCGCTCGACAACGACGATTTGCGCCGCGGCAAGCCCACCTGCCACAAAGTGTTCGGCGAAGCCCTGGCGATCCTCGCGGGGGACGGATTGCTCACGCTGGCGTTCCAAACTCTTGCGGCAGCTCCGCTGGAACATGAGCGGCGCGTGCGCGTGATCGCAGAAATCGGTGGCGCGGCAGGAACGGTGAACGGGATGATCGGCGGGCAAGTGGCCGATATCGAAGCCGAAAAAAAACAGGTCAACGCGTCGGAGCTGGAGTATATCCACCGCTCGAAGACTGGCGCGCTGATCCGGGCCTCGATCGTTGCGGGCGGGATCGCAGGAGGCGCGGCGAACGAAGACGTCGACCGGCTGCGGCGATTCGGCGAACACATCGGCTGGGCTTTCCAGGTGGTGGACGACATACTCGATGTGGAGGAATCCTCCGCCGCGCTTGGAAAAACCGCCGGAAAAGATCAAGCGCAGCATAAGGCCACCTATCCGGCGCTGTACGGGCTGGTTCAATCGCGCGAAGTTGCTAGTGATCTGGCGGCGAAAGCAATGAAAGAGCTGGGTTGTTACGGTGAGCGCGCTGCGCGGTTGCGTCAACTGGGCGAATTTCTTGTTGCACGGCGCTCCTGAACATTGCTACCGCTGCTCCCCTGCGCATGAAATCCAAGCCTACGCGCGAAGGTTTCCTTCCTGATTCAAAAAAGAAAACACCTAAGGCCGGGAAGGCGCGCCTAGATGTGTTGCTGGTCGAGCGTGGCCTCGCGCCTTCACGCGAACGCGCACAGGCGATGCTTCTCGCGGGGCAAGTGCGCGTCAATGGCCAGAAGATGGAAAAACCCGGCAGCCAAGTGGCGCTAGAGGCTCAGATCGAAATTATCGGCGCAGGGCTGCGCTACGCGAGCCGCGGCGGACTGAAACTCGAGGGCGCGCTGGAAGATTTCTCCGTGACGCCACGCGAAAAAATCTGCCTCGACGTGGGGAGCTCGACGGGTGGCTTCACCGACTGCCTGCTGCAGCATGGCGCACGGCACGTCTATGCCGTGGATGTGACAGCGAGCCAACTCGATTGGAAGCTGCGCCAGGACCCGCGGGTGATTCTGGTGGAACGCAACGCACGGTATCTCCGCGCGGAAGATGTGGCAGAGCCTGCTGAACTGGTGGTTGTGGATGTTTCGTTCATCTCTATCGCCAAGGTGCTTCCGGCGATTGTGCCGCTGGCGGCGCCAGTCGGCGATTTTCTGATTCTCATCAAGCCGCAATTCGAGCTCGAGAAGCGCGATGTGGGAAAGGGCGGCATCGTCCGCGATGCGGCGCTTCACCAGAAGGCCATCGAGCGAGTGACTGCCGCGGCGCGGGAGGCGGGCCTCGAAATCATTGGTGTGCGGCCCAGCCGCTTGCAAGGCGCCGAGGGCAATCAAGAGTTTTTTCTCCACGCCCGCCGCCGTGGGTAGAGTAGAATTCTGCGTTCAAACGAATGATTCGCGCCGCCGGCATCGTCTGCAAACCCATCAGGGACGTTGTGTGCTCCGTGGTCCCGCCGCTGATTGAATGGCTGCGCGCACGCAAGATTGAAGTCTTCGTGGACAACGAAACGCAGGCTTGCGTTGACACCAAGGCGGCGGCAGTGGCCCGGGAGGCGATCGGCGAAAAGATCGATTTGCTCATCGTGCTTGGCGGAGACGGCACGTTGCTATCCGCTGCCCGTGCACTCGGGGCGTACAAGGTCCCCATCCTCGCGGTGAACCTGGGTGGCCTGGGTTTCCTCACCAGCGTCACGCTCGACGAACTCTATCCCATGCTGGAGCAAATCCTATCCGGGCAGCATCGCACGGGAGAGCGAATGATGCTCGAAGCAGAAATCCTCCGCGGCGGGAAATCGGCAGAGCGCCACACGGCGTTGAACGACGCGGTGGCAAATAAGGGAGCGCTTGCGCGAATGCTGGAATTTGACGTGGCCGTGGACGGAGATCACGTGGGCCGGTACCGCGCTGATGGCCTGATCGTTGCGACGCCGACCGGCTCTACTGCCTATTCACTGGCAGCGGGGGGCCCGATCGTGCATCCGGGGCTCGATGCGTTTGTGATCACGCCGATTTGCCCGCACATGCTGACGAACCGTCCGCTGGTAATTCCAGACACGTCGCGCGTGGAAATTGATTTTTCGGCTGCCGCGGGACCTGTTTACGTGACACTGGATGGGCAAATCGGCATTCAGTTGTTACCCGCGGACGCGCTGGTGATCCAGAAATCTTCGAGCAAGGTTGTGCTGGTGCAGCCACCGCGAAAAACTTATTTTGAGATTCTTCGAAGCAAATTGCGCTGGGGAGAACGCTGACCGGGGGTTTGCTGCGTTGAAGAGAATAGTCCGGGGTCAAAGCCGCCGGCGGATTGTCATGTCACCTTGAGGACCACAAGCGTGCGGTCGTCGGCTGGATGCGCACCGTTTGAGAACCGGTCCACTTCTTCGAGGATCTTGTCTGCAATGGCATTGGACGGCAGCTCGTGGTGCTGCGCGATCAATTTGCAGACGCGGTCGTGCCCGAAAAATTCGCCGGCCGGATTCAGGGTGTCGCCGATGCCGTCCGAATGAAACACAACGATGTCATTCTGATCGAGGATGAAGCTGCGCTGGTCGTAGGCGACTTCTTCGAACAAGCCCAGGGGAAAACCGACCAGCCGGATTTTCTCGCAGTGTCCGGCGTGATAAAGAAACGGCTGCTCTTGACCGGCGTTGGCGACGCGCAGTTTTCGGCGGCCGCGATGCCATGTAGCGAAGCACAGGGTCATGAAGCGTCCCTCGATCATGCGCTCGCCGAGAAATCCGTTGATGGCCCGGAGCATTTCCGCCGGCCGGTGTTTCTGTGGCGCGATGCTGCGTAGGGTGCCGATCCCGACCGCGCCATAGAGAGCGGCGGCGCTGCCCTTGCCGCTGACGTCGCCGACGGCAATCGCCAATTCTTGCGGTCCATAACGCAGGAAATCGTAGAGGTCGCCGCTCAATTCACGCGAGGAAACCACGCGTGCGGCGATGTCGAGTCCGTATTCCGGCCCCGGCAGACGCGGCAAGAGCGCGCCCTGAATGCGGCGGGCGGCGCTCAAGTCGCGCTCCATCCGCGCCTCATCGCGCGCCACGCGCTCATACAGGCGCGCATTTTCAATCGAGACGGCGAGGTGTGCCGCGAGAATTGAAAGCACCTGCACGTGGTCCGGGGTGAAATAATTCAGCTGCGGGCTCTCCAGATCCATCACGCCGACAACGCGATTCTGGTACACCATTGGCACTGCCATTTCCGAGCGCGTCTCCGGATTCACCATCAGGTAGCGCGGGTCCAGCGTCACATCGGGGACAACCACAGGCTGTCCCAGCGCCGCCGCCGCGCCGACAATTCCCTCATGCGCCGGGACCGCGAATTTTTCCTGAACGCGCTGGCCGAACTTCACTGTGACGCGATGGCGGAACACGTGGTCCGCTTCGTCGTAAAGCAGAATGGCGAAAATCTGGTAATCGATCAGCCGCTTGGTCAGCTCCGCCGCACGGCGCAGCACCTCTTCCACCTGGAGGGTGGAGTTTGCTTCGCGCCCGACTTCGTTCAACAGCAGGAGCGTTTCCGCCTGGTTCCGTTCGTGCTGGAATAGACGCGCGTTCTCAATCGCTGTGCCAATGCGTCCCGCGACCAGCACCAGAATATTCTGCTGGTCAGGCGTGAAGTAATTGAGCTGGCTGCTCTCAATGTCCAGCACGCCGACCACGCGGCCGCGCACAATCAGCGGCACAGCCAGCTCCGAGCGAACTCCATCGAGAGCATTCAGGTAGCGCTGGTCCTTGCTGACGTCGCCCACGCGAATCGGCTGCCCCGTGACGGCTGCTGCGCCGATAATTCCTTCGCCCATGGGAATGCGCCAGTGCTCCACCACTTCCGGGCGGTGGCCGATGGCAAAGCGGAAATAAAGCTGATTGGTGCCTTCTTCCGGGAGCAGCACGGCGAAGATTTCGTAATCAATCAGCCGCTTGATCAACGCCGCTGCGTTGGCGAGCACTTCGTCAAGATTCAACGAGGCGTTGATCTCCTGGCTGATTTCCGCCAGGATCGCGAGCGTCTCGGCAGGTATCTCCAGCTTCGAATTGAGCTGCGTCGAATCCATTTGAATTTGAGTGTTTCGCCCCAACCCCGGCGAGCAGGGTTTCTTCCGTGCGCCGGGCGAAAGGGCAAGCCGCCCAAGCATGCGTAGCGATTCAATCCATTATATCAGGCGCAGGATGGCAGGCTGAGGGAGAGGTGCAGGCTAATTTGCAGCGACTAATAGTTTCCGCTCGGAGCTGTGGACGCGGCCAATTCGGGCGCGGCCCCCGCCCGAGCCTGCTCGAGAATTTTCACGCTGGCGCTGGCACCGATGCGCGTGGCGCCTGCCTCGACCATTTTTTGCACGTCCTCGAGGCTGCGGACGCCGCCGGAAGCTTTTACGCCCAATTCCCCTCCGACCACCGCACGCATGAGGCGGACATCTTCCGCCGTGGCGCCGCCGGAGCCAAAGCCCGTAGAGGTTTTAACGAAATCCGCGCCGGCATTCTTCGCTGCCAGCGAGCCTCGCACCTTTTCTTCCGTGGTGAGCAGCCCGGTTTCGAGAATCACCTTGCAGATGGCGCCGCCGCGATGGCTTGCGTCCGCCACGCCACGGATGTCTGCCTCGACCGCCTCGTCCAGGCGTGATTTCAGCGCGCCGACGTTAATTACCATGTCGATTTCCTGCGCGCCGAGCTTGATGGCTTCCTCGGCCTCGAACATTTTCACCTGCGGGAGCGTCGCGCCCAGCGGGAAGCCGACGACGGCGCAAACGCGCACTTCGCTTCCGCGCAGCAATTCCGCCGCCTGCGAGACGTTCCATGGATTCACGCACACCGAAGCAAACCCGTACTTCAAGGCTTCCAGGCAAATCTTGCGAATATCATCGCGTGTGGCGTCCGGCTTGAGCAGAGTGTGGTCAATCAGGCGCGCAATGTCCGCCTCGATGGGGCCAACCTCCGCGCCCGCGGAAATCCTGGCGGCGCCGGCTTCCACCACTTTGCGCGTTTTCTTCGAACATTTCTCGGCACACCATTGATTGCAGCCGGGGCAGACAAGCTCGTCAATTTCGAGTCCGCAGAGGTCTGCGCATTTTTCACTGCCGACGTAGCCGAGGATTTCTTCGGTGATGGCCTGGATGACTCGTTCGAGCTGCTGCTGATCCACCTGGGGCGCTCCGTCTGTGCCGTTTTCCGCGGCGCACCTGCGAATTCGCGCGCTTCAGATTTTCCGGTGGCGGTCTTCGATGGCGCGGATTTTATCCACGCGCCGCTGATGGCGCCCGCCGGCAAACGGCGTCTCAAGCCAAACGGCAACAACTTCGCGGGCAACTTCCGCCGGAATCAGGCGCGCGCCGAGCGAGAGAATGTTCGCGTCGTTGTGCTCACGGCTGTTGCGCGCTGTGGCCCTATCATAGCACAGCGCCGCGCGCGCTCCCGGGACCTTGTTCGCGGCGATCGAAGACCCGATTCCCGCTGAATCAATCACGATGCCACGCCAGGCATCGCCGCGCGCAACGGCATTGGCTACTGCTTCGGCGAAATCCGGGTAGTCAACAGCATCACGGCTGGAAGTCCCCAGGTCGAGCACTTTATAACCCCATTGGGTGAGATAGCCGCGCAGCTCTTCTTTCAGATCGAAGCCGCCGTGATCTGCACCGATGGCGACAACGCGCGAGCCGGTTGGGTCGCCCGCTTCAGCGGAAGCAACTTTCGATTCCTCGAAGCGAATGGTGATGCCTCGGCGTTCGGCTTCCTCGCGTGCAAGCTCGGTGACAATCGTCCCGCGCGGCACGACGGCTTCCCCACCAGGGGCAATGGCCTCAAGATCCCGAACGGTTAGAACGCTTCGCGCCACGTTTACGCCGGAGGAAGACTGAGAATGCAGACGTCTTTCAGGTTGCGGTATCGTTCCGCGTAATCGAGCCCGTAGCCCACAACGAATTCATTGGGAATCGTGAAGCCCACGTAGTCAGGTTTCACCGGCTTCAGCCGCCGCGAAGGCTTGTCGAGCAAGGCCGCGATGCGTAGAACTCTCGGCTTGCGCTGCTGCAGGATGCGGATCAGGTAGGTCAATGTCAGCCCGGTGTCAAGAATGTCCTCGACAAGGACCACATTCAAGCCTTCGATGCTGCTGTCGAGATCCTTCAACACCCGCACCTGGCCCGAGCTCTGTTTTCCCTTCCCGTAACTCGATACGGCGATGAAGTCAATCGAAGTATCGAGACTAATTTCGCGCACGAGGTCGGAGAGGAAAATACAAGCGCCTTTGAGGACACCGATCAAGTGGACGCGCTCGCCTTTGAAATCTTTCGTGATCTGGTGGGCCACTTCGCGCACGCGCTTCTGAATTGCCGCGCGGCGAATCAACACCTTCAGTTTTTCCTGGCCGGACACGGACATGGTTTCTGCGCCCCCGCTGCGAAGGCGGCTACTCTATCCCACCGGAATCGGGTTGACAAGGAGGGCATCGTGCGGCCCACGGAGGAGATGTCGCCCGCTAATGGTGATGGCTGATGCGGTAGATCGCGCCAGCGTGATCGTTGGAGACCAGCAACGCGCCGCCGAGGCCCGAAGCGTCTTTTCGTTGCCCTTTCAATAGGGTGATCGAGCGGGCATGTCGATTGGCAAATTCTGTGAGAGAATTACTGATTGGGGGCTGTTGTGCGACAGATCTTGGCTTTCAATTGCGCCGACGGTGATTGCAACAAGTCTAAGCTGGAGATTGGATGATTGAGGGAAAGCGTATCGCCGTAGTAATGCCCGCGTACAACGCGGCAAGAACCCTCGCGGTGACAGTTCGCGAACTTCCTGCCCTCGTGGATGTGAAGATTTTAGTGGATGACCACAGCACGGACGATACGGTCCGTATCGCGAAAGAACTCGGGCTGAAAGTTTTTGTTCATGACCGAAACTACGGCTACGGAAGGAACCAGAAAACCTGCTACCGGGAAGCGCTGGCCAGCGGGGCGGACATCATCGTGATGGTCCATCCGGATTATCAATACAAGCCGACGCTGGTGACGGCCATGGTCGGGATGATCGCCTCGGGGGTTTATGACGTCGTGCTCGGCTCGCGGATTCTGGGCGGCGGAGCGCTGCGTGGCGGCATGCCGCGCTACAAGTACGTGTCGAACCGCCTGCTGACGGCCTTTCAAAATATCTTCCTGGGCGCAAAGCTTTCCGAATATCACACCGGCTTTCGTGGATTCAACCGGAAAGTATTTGAGGAGCTGCCGCTACTGGAAAACTCGGATGCTTTTGTGTTCGACAACGAGATGCTGGTGCAGCTTATTCACTTCGGCTACCGCATCGGCGAGATTTCCTGCCCCGCGCTTTATTTCGATGATGCCTCCTCCGTTGGATTCGCGTCCAGCATGCGCTATGGAGTCGGCGTACTTTCAACCACGATGAAATACTTCCTTCAGCGGCTCGGCCTGGCC
>JBGPZR010000199.1:0-4920 GCA_041493845.1 Terriglobia bacterium
CAGCGGATCGTGGACTGGATGGTCACGGAATTCAAGAAGGAGCAGGGAATCGATCTGAGCAAAGATCGCATGGCCATTCAGCGGCTGAAGGAAGCGGCGGAGAAGGCCAAGATCGAGTTGTCGCAATTGATGGAGACAGAAATAAACCTGCCATTCGTCACGGCAAACGAATCGGGCCCGAAGCATCTGCAGCAGAAGCTAACGCGCGCAAAGCTCGAGCAGTTGATGGAAGACCTGCTCCAGCGGACCGTGGGTCCGGTGAAGCAGGCGTTGAGTGACGCAGGGTTGTTGCCGGACAAGATCGACGAAGTGGTTCTGGTTGGCGGCTCGACACGCATTCCGCGCGTGGTGGATATCGTCAAGGGCCTGTTCAACGGGAAAGAGCCGCACAAGGGCGTGAACCCGGATGAAGTGGTCGCAGTCGGTGCGGGGATCCAGGGTGGAGTGCTGGGCGGCGAAGTGAAGGACATTTTGCTGCTCGACGTGACACCGCTCTCGCTGGGGGTGGAAACACTCGGTGGGGTAATGACCACGCTGATCCCGCGCAACACCACGATTCCGACACGCAAGTCGGAAACGTTTTCTACCGCTGCGGACAGTCAGACTTCGGTCGAAATCCATGTGCTGCAGGGCGAACGCCCGGTGGCCAGCGGCAACCGCTCGCTCGGGAAATTCCATTTGATGGGAATTCCGCCGGCGCCCCGCGGCGTGCCGCAAGTGGAGGTGACGTTTGACATTGATGCGAACGGCATCCTGAACGTCTCGGCCAAGGACAACGCGACGAACAAGGAACAGAAAATTACCATCACCGCTTCCAGCGGCTTGAGCAAGGACGAAGCTGAGCGCATGAAGAAAGAGGCGGATTCACACTCGGCTGAAGACAAGGCTCGGCTTTCCGAGGTCGAAGCGCGCAACCGGCTCGACAACCTCGTCTATCAAACCGAGAAGATCATCAAGGAGAACCGCGACAAGCTGGCGGAGTCGGACGTCAAAGCGGCCGAGGAAGCGCTCGAGGAAGCACGGCGATCGCTCACCGAAGGCGGCCTCGACCGGCTGAACGCGGCTGCTGAAAGACTCACTAAGGCTTCGCACACCATCGCGGAGACGATGTACAAAGCGCAACAGTCCGCGGCAGGTGCAGCGGGCGCGGGCGCTCCGGGCGCGGCCGGCGGCAATTCCGGCGGCCACGCTCCGTCCGGCGGGCAAGGCGATGTGGTGGACGCCGAGTTCGTGGACGTGGATGAGTCGAAGAAGCCGAATTGAAATCGTCCGCCGCGGCGGACGATTTCACCCTGAGAGCCGACTGTGCCGGCTCGAAGGATAAGCAGATTGGTGCGAAAGCAATTGGGGCGGGAGCTAGCGCGAGCAGGCCCCGCCCCTTTCGCTGTTTGCGGTATGAATGGGGCGATAAAATTTCAGGCAGGAGAGCGCGTTGACGACCAGCGGCATCCGGCGGGCCGGCCCGCCACAGGCGGTCACGAAAGTTCGCGACAACTATTTCCTGGTGCAGGTTTCGATCACCGAGGCGCCGAGCGCCGATTGGCGGCGGCTTTTCTACGATGCGCAGGGGCAGGACGTGCCGCCGGATTTCGCGCCGCGATCCATTGAGATCACCGGCACGTTCTTGAGATTTAAGTCGGACCCGGCGAGCGTGGAGAACAAAACCGGAATCCTCGACCGCTGGATGGAGCGGGCTAGCCAGAAGCAGGCGGCGATGGGTGGACGCTCGGAGGTGCAGCGGCAGAAAACAGAAGAAGCGGTGCGCGAGGAGCAGGAGCTGGTGGAATGGAACGCGCGCTGGGTGAAACTTTAGTTTGGAATTGAGTTTGGAATGGCTACCACGATTAAGACCGACTATTACGAGCTGCTCGGGGTTCCACGCAAGGCGCCGGTGAAGGAAATCCGTGCGGCTTACCGCAAGCTCGCGCGGAAATATCACCCCGACCTGAATCCGGGCGACAAATCCGCCGAAGAAAAATTCAAGCAGATCCAGGAAGCCTACGAAGTTCTTTCGGACACCAAGAAGCGGCAGATGTACGACCAGTTTGGCTTCAACGTCCCCGGTCCGGGCGGCGGTCCGCCTCCTGGTGCGGGGCGTGGCGTCTCGCCCGAAGATATTCATTTCGATTTCGGCGGTTTTGATTTCGGTGGTGGCGGCGGTGCGGGAGGAGCGACCAGCTTCCGCGATCTATTCAGCCAATTCTTCCGCGGTGCCGGCGCCGCGCAGGCCGGGCGAGAGGAAGAGCCCGGCACGGACCTCGAATACCAAATCGACATCACATTTGCGGAGGCCATGCGCGGCACCGTGAAGAAGCTGAGCTTCACGCGGCTGGATGTGTGCAACGTGTGCCACGGCGCCGGTTTTATGCCGGGCGATGAAAAAGTGTGCCCCACATGCGGCGGGTCGGGCCAGGTGACGCAGGTGAGCGGCAAGATGCGATTTCAGATTGGCTGTTCACGCTGCGGCGGCACCGGGCGGCTGCACACAATTTGCCGCAACTGCGGCGGCGAAGGGCGCGTGCAGCGCGTCGAGATGCTCGACGTGCGCATTCCACCCGGCGCACAGACCGGCTCGCGCGTGCGCGTGGCCGGACGCGGGAACGCCGGAATGCATGGCGGCCCGCCGGGCGACCTCTACATCATTATGAAAGTGGAGCCGCATCCGTTTTTCGAGCGGCGCGGCGACGATCTCTACACCGTTGTGCCGGTAACGGTGCCCGAAGCTTCGCTCGGCGCGAAGGTGGAAGTGCCCACCATCGACGGACGCGCGCAGGTGCGCATCCCGCCGGGGACAAACAGCGGCAAGAAACTCCGCCTGCGCGAAAAGGGCGCTCCCTCGGCGCGGCACGCCGGCAAACGCGGCGATCAAATCGTGGAAGTGCAGGTGGTGGTGCCGAAGCCCGAAGACGAGCGCGTGCGGAATCTGCTGAAAGAGCTGTCTAAAGTGGACCACGAAGATCCCCGCCGCGAAATCTTTGCGCGGGCTGCGGTGTAAAGTGCCGCAAAAAATGTAGCTCAGGTCTTCAGACCTGAGGGTTTTCTTGAAGGAGAAGTACGATGGCAGCGCGCCCCAAAAAAAGAGCCAAAGCGGGCTACATGATCAGCGCCGTTGCCGAACTGTATCATCTTCATCCGCAGACGCTGCGCCTCTACGAGCGCGTGGGGCTGCTGAAGCCTTCGCGGTCGCAAGGCAACACGCGTCTTTACACCGACAGCGATCTCGAGCGGCTGGAAGTGATCCTGAATTTGACGCGCGAACTGGGCGTGAACCTCGCGGGCATCGAAATCATCCTCAACATGCGCGACAGGATGTCCGAGATGCACTCGCAAATGGAAGCGTTCATCCGGTTCGTGCGCAGTGAAGTGTCGCGCAGCTTCGTCGACGTCGACGAGCGCAAAGCCCGGAATGCCATCGTTCGCAGCGCTCCGCGCCACGCCTTCCGCGTCGAGAAATGAAGGCCCAACGGGCGACGTCATCCTGAAGCCGACGATTTTGGTTCTGGTCGGCTGAAGGATCTCTCTCGCGGTTTCCTCGTTCCCGGAATTCCACAGGTCCCGCAATTTGCACAGTCCTCCATCAGATTGCTATTCGCTGCCGCTGTAGCTAAGCTTTCCACATGGCGCGAGCAGATTGTCCCATTTGCCAGGGCAGCGGCTGGAGAGTTGTCGAGCGGACGGCGGAAGGCGCGCAGGCGCTGGCATCCGCAGAGACGTCGCGCCCAGGCTCGGCCGCCGGTGAGCCGAAAATGGTGTGGGCCGTTCCGTGCGATTGCACCACGAGCGACCGCACCGAGCGCGCGCTGGCTCGCGCGCGCGTCCCCGAACGTTATCGGCACTGCGATTTCGAGAATTTCGAGACGGACAATGAAATCGAAAACGTGCCGCGCGAGCAACTCCAAGCCTGGAACCGCAGTCTGGCGCAAGCGAAGCTGATCGTGCAGCGCTTTGCGCAAGAATTCTCTCCCGTCCGTGAAATGCAAAGCGAGCACGGCCTGCTGCTGATCGGCCCCTGCGGCGTGGGGAAAACGCATCTCGCCGTCGCCGCGCTCAAAGAAATTGCTTTGCGCGGCCACAGCGGACTTTTCTACGACTATCGCGAGCTGTTGAAAGAGATTCAGGGCAGCTACAACGCGGAGAGTCAGGCCACGGAAATGGGCGTGCTCGAGCCGGTGCTGACCACGGAAGTTCTCGTGCTCGATGATGTGGGCTCAAGCAAGCCGTCGTCGTGGGCGCTCGAGACCGTCGGGCATGTCCTCAATACGCGCTACAACAAGAAGCGCGTCACGCTGCTCACCACGAATTTCCTCGATTCCGACGCGGCGGTGAATGCTGCATCCCCGGCGGCGTCGCGCGTGGCTGGAATGCGCGCCCCCACGATCGAAGATTCGCTCACCGAGCGCGTGGGTAAGCGCATCCGCTCGCGCCTCTACGAAATGTGCCGAACTGTAGAAATTTCCGCCCCCGATTACCGCAAAGAAATCCGCAAGGCCAGCGGCTTCTCCGCCTAGATTTATTCCACACGATTGGACGAAATGTGAACCGCGCCGCCATTCTCCCTGAGAATTTTCCCGCGACAATTCTTACACCACGGTTTGGTTGACAACTATCGAAGCGGGCGCGTATCATCACTCACGATAAGAGTGTCGAGCGCGGGCGCTCTTTCCCCTTCATTGCTCTAACCCCGCAGGGTTGAGTAACCGAGGCCGTACTCTCGGCAAGCTGGGCACGAATTTGTATGGAGGCCGCTCCCCATGTCACCCGAACACGACGATCATCTCCAACCCTCTGCCACTGAAGCCGCATCGGCAGATCCCGTGGCAGAGAATCCGCCCGCTGCACCTGCTGCTGCGAAAGCCGCAGCGCAAGCCGGCCCGGGCGCTGCGACCGCTGTAGCCCGCGCGCAGGAACCTCCCGCACCCA
>JBGPZR010000446.1:0-2191 GCA_041493845.1 Terriglobia bacterium
GCGATAGAGGAAGTTGACCAGGGGCGTTCGATACTTCTGCAGCAGCAAGTCAAAGGACGCGTCGTCCCCTGCCTTCACGTCCAGCATCAATTGGACGTCTGACCTGGTCATGGCCTCCACAGTGTATCTAACACACGTGCTGCCATAAAGTGGCGCGGATTTCGATGTTCCAGAAATGGAAGCCCTGACCCGACCCTGTAAACCCTGGCCCAACTGAAAAGTTGCTGAATCTAGGAGGCTTAGTACGAGGCTTCAGGGAGCCGCTGCTTTATCCTGTCCCTACTCCCCCGGTTCTGTAGCTCAGGCCTGCACTGAGCACAGCGAATGTGTCCCGTCCCGACCGCCTTTGTCGGGACTGACCTGAGGTTTTCGCCTCGGAAGTTCTCTGCGATCTCGGCGCCTCTGCGGTGAATCCGCTCTCGTTTTGCCTTGCCTTGACGACGATCGAGCCTGCGCCCTAGAGATGGAAAATCGCCTTCAAACCCAGCAGGACGGCCACGCCCAGGAAGACCAGCACAGCCATGCCCAGGCTCGGCTCGCGGTTCACTTCGGGGATCAGATCCGAGGCAGCCACATAGAGCGTCACACCCGCGGAAAATGGCAGCGCATCCGCCACCGCCCCGCGCAGCACAAACATCAATCCCATGCCCGCGAGCGTTGCGGCGCCGAGGATTGCCGACGACACGAACGCCACGCGCCGGCTCTGCCCGCTCGCCAGCATCAGCGAAGCCACTGTAAAACCTTCCGGCAATTTGTGCAGGAACACAGCAGTGAAAATCACGCCGCCAAGCCACGCGGAAACCAGCAGCCCGGACGCGATGGCCACGCCATCGAAAAATGTGTGGATCACCAGTCCCAGCAGCGCAGCATAACTTGCGTGCGCTCCGGAGATTTCTTCGCGGTGCGTCTCTTCGCCGAAATGAAAGTGCGGCGCCACCGTGTGCTCGAAGAAATGCACCAGGAAGTAGCCCCCCAGAACGAAGAGGAAAACGGAATAGGTGTCAGCGAAGAACCCAGACGACGAATCACCGCGGAGTTTCAGCGACTCGGGAATCATTTCGATCAGCGCCGTTGCCAGCATGAATCCGGCGCCGAGCGCGATGAAATATTTCAGATAGTGCCGCGACCATTTGCGGTGCGCCACCAGCGACCCGCCAATCAGGTTCGCCCCCGCGGCGGTCAAGCCCAGCAGCAGCGCCAGCAATATCCGAGTTGTGTCAGTCGAACCCATCGCTCAAGCCCGGATAGGTAGTCACCTCTCGCCGCTCGTCACTCATCACTGTGTTCGCCTCTGCTTGCTCATCACTCGTCACTGCCTTCATCACCCCGAATGCCGGAACAAAATCACGTCGCCTTCCTGCACGATGTACTCTTTCCCTTCCAGCCGCACCTGTGCGCGTTCGCGCGCCGCCGGAAAGCTGCCCGCCTTCAGCAAATTTTCCCAGTTGACCACTTCCGCCTTGATAAACCCGCGCTCGATGTCGCTGTGAATCGCGCCCGCGGCTTGCTGCGCGGTCATCCCGCGCTCAATGGTCCATGCGCGGCACTCCGGCTCGCCGCAAGTTAGAAACGAAATCAGCCCGAGCAGGCGATAGCTCGCCTGAATCAAGCGGTCGCGCCCGGATTCCGCCAGCCCATACGCACGCATCATCTCCGCCGCTTCAGAATCGGGCAGCTCGGCAAGTTCTGCTTCGATTTTCCCGCAGAACGGGACGACGGCGGTGTGCGGCTTCGACGCCAGCTTTTCCAGATGATGCTTCTCGATGATGTGGTCTATCTCCGGCGCTTCTTCGTCGCCGATGTTCAGCACGTAGAGCATGGGCTTGCGCGTCAGAAACATGAAGCCGTTCAGCATCTTGTATTCATCCGGCTTGAATTCCAGCTCCCGCAGCGGCTTTTCCGCCTCGAGCGCCTTCCGGCAGCGCGTCAGGAGATGCAGCTCCGTCTCCAGTAGCGTCTCTTTCCTTTTCTTCAGGTCCTTTTCCAGCCGCTCCATGCGCTTCGACGCTTGTTCGAGATCCGTCAGCATCAGCTCAATCTCGACGCTCTCGATATCACGCATGGCGTCGAGCGGGCCGTCGTGCGGCACCGCGGGATTCTCGAACAGCCGCACCACGTGCGCCAGCGCATCTGCTTCCCGCAGCGGGACGAGCGATGCCGAATTTTTCTCGCGGTCTTTCTGTATGCCCCC
>JBGPZR010000381.1:0-2817 GCA_041493845.1 Terriglobia bacterium
AGCGGTGTCCTCCCCTTGCTTTCAAATGCCTCAGCCGGCGAAGCGGCGAGCGGTCTCGGCTACCGGACGAACATCGGATACTTCAACCCGTATGTAGGCGTCGCCGCCGCCACGTCCAAGGCCATCCGGACATCGGACCTGGGGCTGAATCCGACAAATGACGGCAAGGTGGTGCGTGTGCCCATGCCGTCGCCGACGGAAGAGCGCCGCAAGGAGATCGTCAAGCACCTGCACAAGGTGCTGGAGAATCACCGAACGGCGGTGCGCAACATCCGCCGGGACATCAAGGAAGCCATCGATAAGCTGGAGAAGGACAAGAAAATCAGCCAGGACGAACAGAAGCGGTCGATCGAAGAGATGGAAAAGATTTCGCACTCGGAAACGAAGAAGATCGAAGACCTCTCCGCCGCCAAAGAAAAAGAAGTGATGGAAATCAAATGACGGTTCGGCGAGGGCCGTCATCCTGATTCCGCCGGAGCCGAACGAAGTATCTCTCTTTGTTTTTTGAATGTGGCAGTGCGTGAATCGAAGAGTATTGCCCCGCTTTGCCGCTAATTCACTGTGCGCACATCCTCAGGAAGCAGAAGCACGAAAACGCATTGGCCGGTTGCGGTGGAACAAGAGAGCGTTCCGCGGCGTATGAGTTTTACGGGCGACGCGTCGGGAAACATTCCGGCGAAATGAAGTGAGCGCAGAGCGCCCACAAATGGCCGGAGGTTGTCGCTCCCGCTGATGAACTGCACCGCATCCACCCTCGCGTCCTTCTCACCCGGTGAAAGCAATACCAAGAAATCCGCCTCAACTTTTTCGTTGAGCAGCTTTCCGGCTTGGAATGTCCGCAAGGCTGAAAGATCGTCGCGGGCATGGATCACGAGGTTTTCGATCTGTGTTTCCTTCGCCTCAGCGCCCAGCAAAGCTACGAGCCGGCCGCGCGTCTCAGGAACGGAATGAGCCGCAGCGATGGCCATCGCGTAGGTGCGAATCGCCTGGTCCTTGAGCCCGCGCTTCTCGAACACGCGCGCGAGATGATCGCCCACCTCGCCATGCTGGTTCAGCAACCAGGCGGCGCGGATGTGACGTTCGGCAGCGTCTATATTGCCCTCTTGAAAATAGACCCAGCCTAAAGTATCCCAGTACGCGCTGATGCTCACCACCGCGCCCAGGTCATCGAGCGTGAGATGAGCCAATTCGACATTGCGCAAATTGGCGGCGGTCGCCGCGGCAGCGGATTCAGCATACCGCTGGGCTTTATCGAGCTCGAGCTGGTGCTCTGCGAGGTTGTAAGCGATGTTGTTCCACACGCTGGGCGTTTGCGAAAGCTCCGCGCCCTTTTCAAACGCCGCGAGTGCTTTCTCTTTCTCCCCCGTGTTGATGTACGCATTGCCGAGGCTTACCTGTAGCCCGGCGTTGTCGGGTGTGAGAACGGTAGCCTTGTCGAGTTCGGGCACGGCCTCTGCATACTTGTGCTGCTCGAGATACAGGCCGCCGAGTGCCGCGTGGGCGACAGGGTCGAGCGGATTCACTTCGATCTGTTTTCGGAATGCATCCGCAGCATCGCTGAACTTCTGTTGCAGCTGAAACGTGATGCCCAGGTAGTTGTAGGCGTGCTCATCGTAGGGATTCACCCCGATCTGTTTTCGAAACGCAGCCGCCGCATCGTCGAATTTCCCGAGCCGGAGAAAGGCGAGGCCAAGGTCGTTCCACGCCTGCTTGTGCTTGGGATCGAGCTCCACCACGCGCTGGAGGAGCGGGACCGCTGCGCGAGGATTGCCGGAATTGAGCGCGGCGAGACCTGCTTCGACAAGCTCGTCCGCTTTCGCGGTGGAAGGAATCGCGGGCGCGCCCGTCGTGGCGGTCTCGACAGCGAGCACCTGGCTTTCGTCCGATTCGACAGCGCGCGCAAACGCAAGATAGTCGCCGGTGCGTGAAGCAGGCAGCTCACGCATCTTGAAATTTATCATGCGCTGCACCGCGACGGTGTGGCCCTCGGACTGGTAGTTGGACTTATATTCGGCGTAATCGCGGGCCACGGCGATGCCCACCGGCGCACGCGCTGTGAAATTTGCAGGGAACGTCAACTTTAGATTCACGGTCACATCGAGCGGACTTCCAATCTGGATCGGCTCGGTGTTGTCGTCGGATACATCGGGCACCCCGATGACCACCAGTGGGAGCGCGACCTTGGCTTTCTTGCTCGACCAATCGAGAAAATTTGCCTGCGCGAAATCGAGGTCCAGCTCGAATGGATTCTGTGTGTCGGATGGATCGCTCGGTTTCACGGCGGTGACGTCGCCGTGCAGGCCGTCCAGAGTGGCGATGGTCTGGCCGAGCTCCTTCCAGCGCGTCTGGGGAGTGCGGCGGAAGGCCACGCGGAGTGCGAATTCATTGTCGCCGCGCAGGAGATAGCGTATTTTCGCGGTAAGTTTTCCGAGGTCGCTCACCTGCCCTTCGATTTCCACGCGCTGGGACGAATGAAACGGCGGATCGGCGGGCGTCTCGACGATCTTGCCGGCACCGTCGGGCGGCACGAGCAGCGCCGACTTGTTCCGCAGTGCCGCGGAAAGAAGCCGGAACGGCGCGACTTCCGCCGTCGAGTCCATCCACACCAGATCTTTGTCCGAGGGGACAGCGGTAATGACATGATCGAATTGTGAAGGCGACGGCAATGTCGTGTCGAGCTTGCGCGTCAGAGGAATCAGGACTGCGTCCGAGGGAATGTTCGCGGCCTCGAGCATGGCGGCCAGCAGAGTGTGCTTATCCTTGCAATCACCGTACTGATTGGCGAAAACTTCCGCGGCGGAATGCGGCTGATAGCGC
>JBGPZR010000325.1:0-3370 GCA_041493845.1 Terriglobia bacterium
GATGGCGTCGTCGTGCTCGGCGATGTACTCGACCACTTTTTCGCGATGCTCTTTGTAAAATTCGGGCGTAAGTGCCGAGGCTTTCACAGCCGTCTCAAGCTCAGGCCGCGATTTCAAGTAAGCGGCGTCCCACAATTTTTCGAGTGGCAGGACTTCGAATTCCGCGCCAAGTGTTTCGTCTTTCCAGATGATGGCGCGCTCCTCGATGAAATCGATTACGCCGATGAAGTTGTCTTCTTTGCCGATGGGAAACTGGAGGGGAACGGGGTGGGCCGAAAGCCGCTGGCGCATCGAGCGGATTGAATGGTCGAAGTCCGCGCCGATGCGGTCCATCTTGTTGATGAACGCAATGCGCGGGACGCGATACTTGTCCGCCTGGCGCCACACCGTCTCCGACTGCGGCTGCACGCCGGCAACCGCATCGAAAATCGCCACCGCGCCGTCAAGCACGCGCAGCGAGCGCTCCACTTCAACGGTAAAATCCACGTGGCCGGGCGTGTCGATAATGTTGATGCGATATTTCTTGTCGAAGCGCGTCCAGGAAGTAGTGGTCGCCGCTGACGTGATGGTGATGCCGCGCTCGCGCTCTTGCTCCCTCCAGTCCATCACCGTGGTGCCGTCATGCACCTCGCCGATCTTGTAGGTCACACCCGTGTAGAACAGGATTCGCTCGGTTGACGTCGTCTTTCCGGCGTCAATGTGAGCCATGATCCCGATGTTCCGGGTGAGTTCAATTGGGACTTGGCGTGCCATGATAATTTCTGCTTACCAGCGATAATGCGCGAAAGCCTTGTTGGCTTCCGCCATGCGGTGCACGTCCTCCTTCTTCTTCACTGCTCCGCCGCGGCCGTTTGCCGCGTCCATAATTTCTTCTGCGAGCTTGTCCGTCATGGTCTTGCCGCCGCGCGTGCGCGAATACAGCACCAGCCAGTGAATGGCCAGCGATTGCCGGCGGAATGGATTCACTTCCACAGGCACCTGATAGTTCGCGCCGCCCACGCGCCGCGTCTTGACTTCGAGCACCGGCTTGCAATTCTCGACGGCCTTCTTGAACAGCTTGAAGGCATCGTCGTTTGTTTTCTTCGCCACCTGATCCATCGCCTTGTAGAAAATCGCCTGGGCGGTCGAGCGTTTGCCGTCGTACATCATGCTCGAGATAAACTTCTGCACCAGGTCGCTGCCATACACCGGATCGCCGGGAATCTTGCGGCGAAGAACCCAACCTTTACGAGGCATCGTTCCGCTCTCCTACTTCTGTGCGGCTTTGGGCCGCTTGGCGCCGTATTTCGAGCGCCCTTGCTTGCGATTCTCAACGCCTGCAGCATCCAGCGTGCCGCGGATCACGTGGTAGCGAACGCCGGGTAGATCCTTCACGCGGCCACCGCGCACCAGTACGATCGAGTGCTCCTGCAAATTGTGGCCGATGCCGGGAATGTACGTGGTCACTTCGGCGCTGTTCGTCAGCCGCGCGCGCGCCACTTTGCGCAGTGCTGAGTTCGGCTTTTTCGGCGTCTGCGTGTAGACGCGAACGCACACACCGCGCTTTTCCGGACATCCTTCGAGAGCCGGCGACTTCGTCTTCGTCCGGATTTTTTTCCGGCCGTAACGCACCAATTGTGCAAACGTCGGCACGCTTTTCCCCCTCATGTCGCGAAAACTATCCGTCGTCTTGCGCGCTCGCAAACTTCGCCGCGCAGAGCTACGCGGGTGAAATGAACAGAAAAGGTCGCCTACTAAACCGAGGAACGGCTCAGGTACTCCGCAACGACGCTTCACCCCGTGGAGTGAACTGCATCTGCTTACAGCGGAGAGGCTTTACACGGCTTTGCGGGGCTGGCGCCCCATTTCGGCCGCTCTTCCAACAACCCCGTTCCGTCATTCTATGTTCCGGGGCGGAAGACTTCCCTTTCACCACCAGGCACAATGGGCCCTGGACAACCGTGCAAGTATAGGAAAAAGAAGGAGTCATGTCAACCCGTTTCACTGTGGAAATTGAGGCGAAAAAATTCAGAAAAATTTTGAGCGCCAAAACCCCGAAATTGCCCCGAAGCTGCCCAACGTCAACAGACGCACGGTGGCTAATCGGTGATGCGTCCCCTGCAACTGACATGGAGTTGAAGAATGCCCCGACCTGGATCAGCGGCCGTGGCTCGCAGACCCGGGATATGCCATATGATACTGATATAGAAGCACTTACATCGTCCAGAGCAAGAATTTGCGACACACATGAGTGAGGGGAAGCAGAGGCTCGGGACGGTTTGCTGCCGTCCCGGCACAAGGCTCTGATTCACGATTGCTCAACACGCCTCCCGCCAGCTCTTTACCCGTTCCGGGAACACGCCTAAACTGGTGCCGCCAATTTTGAATAGGGAGCAGGCATGAATCGTCTCTGGGCAGGTATTTTAGTTATTCTAACTTGTTCATCCACCATCGCGGCACAGCAAGCACCCCCGCCTGGCAGACCACCGCCGTCCCCTGGGGCTGCAACCAGCCAGCAGCAGGCGCCCGCTGACTATTCGCAGGAAGCTTTCGTCATCGAGTCTTACGCCACCACGGCGCGATATGAAAACGATGGCACCGGCGAGCGCGACTTGCGGGTGCGCATCCGTGTGCAGAGCGACGCAGGCGTGCAGCAATTGGGCGAGCTTGTTTTCGGATTCAATTCAGCGAACGAGCAAATGGATGTCCGCAGCGTGCGTGTGCGCAAAGCAGACTCGACAGTCGTGGCAGCCGCCCCCGAAGCGGTGAAGGAAATGACCGCGACCGTCGCGCGCGATGCGCCCATATATACGGATTACAAAGAAAAGCACATCACGGTCCCGGCCTTGCATACGGGCGACACGCTCGAGTATGAAATTGTGACGCGCCTGGTGACGCCGCTTGCGCCGAACGAATTCTGGTACGAGCACAATTTTCTCGAAGGCGCGATCGTGCTCGATGAGCGCCTGGAAGTGAATGTTCCCGCTGGCCGAGCGGTGAATCTGCAGTCACCCGGCTTCCCGTACGAAAAGGAAGATGCGAGCGGCCGGACCATCTACCGCTGGAAACGCGCCACACTCACGCACCCGAGCGATGAACAGCAAGCCAAGACAAAATCGAAGAAGTCCGAGCCCAAGCCGCCGGCCGTGCAGCTCACCACGTTCGCGAGCTGGGGGGACGTGGCCGGGTGGTATGCGAAGCTCGAACAGGGACGCACGCAGCCGACTCCCGAAATCCGCGCAAAAACGCTCGAGCTGATTCAGGGGCGCGCGACTGAGCTCGACAAGATCCAGGCGCTCTATTGGTATGTCTCAAAAAATATCCGCTACGTCAGTTTGTCCTTCGGTCTCGGGCGCTATCAGCCGCACTCTGCCGCAGAGGTGTTCGCCAA
>JBGPZR010000275.1:0-3847 GCA_041493845.1 Terriglobia bacterium
CAAAACGGTCGAGAAAACAATACATGAACTGAGTGACGACCTAGTGGTATTCGATGTGACCACGCTCGAATTGCGCGAGCAAATCGCGAGTTTCGGACAGCGCGTGGCGGGAACATTTGTGGGCGCATTCGGGCTGCTCGCGCTGGTTCTTGCAGCGGTGGGAATTTACGGCGTCACGGCCTACACCACACGGCAGCGCACACATGAAATCGGCATCCGCATGGCGCTGGGCGCGAGCAGAGAGGACATTCTGCGGCTGGTGCTCGGGCATGGATTGCGGTTGACGCTCCTTGGCGTGGGCTTGGGCCTGGCGGTGTCGTTTGCGCTGACGCGCTATCTGGGCAGCTTGCTGCTGGGCGTGACGAGCACTGATGCGCTGACGTTTTCAAGCGTGGCGATTCTGCTGTGCGCCGTCGCGCTCTTCGCCTGCTTCATACCCGCGCGCCGTGCGATGCGCGTGGACCCGATGGTCGCGCTGCGCTACGAGTAGGGCGCCGCGATTCTCACTCCGAACCTCTGGCGGCGGGGGCCAGCGCTCACTGCCGCCTGAACCACACCTGTTCCATCATACATATGCCCGGAAAATCAGGGACTCGGAATGGCTGTGACGCCCGTCACCGCGGCTTGTGTCTTGGGGTACAGCGAGCAAGTTCCCAAGGGGCTATTCATGAAGAGTGAAGGAGGTGCTCCCATGAAAGCCACTGCAGCAAAAACTCGGATTTCACTGAAGAATATTTTGTACGCGACGGATTTTTCATCCGTGGCTGAGGCCGCCGCGCCTTACGCGGTTGAGCTGGCCCTGCGGTACGGCTCGAAGGTATTCGCCGTACACGTGCGCGCGCCACAGGCGACCGGCCTGGTGCCGCCGGAATCCTGGCAAGTGGTTCGAGACGCCGCTGAACGGCAGGCGACGGAGCAAGCCGACCATCTGAAGAGCTTGTTCCGCGGCGTGGAGAACGAAGTGACGGTGATCGAGGGCGGAGTCTGGAACGAACTCGCGAACATCATCAAGGAAAAAAACATTGATCTCATCGTAATCGGAACGCGGGGACGCCAGGGCCTGGGAAAATTCCTTCTCGGTTCCGTGGCGGAAACGATTTTGCGCCGCGTGCAATGCCCGGTGCTGACCGTGGGACCGCACGTCACGCTCGAGGCGGGACGTGCCATCGGAATGAACCGTATCATTTACGCGACGAGCTTCTCCCCGTCGTCACAAGCAGCGGCCACGTATGCCATATCCCTGGCGGACGAAAATCAGGCGCACCTGGACGTGCTGCACGTGATCGAAGACCAGAAGGTGGGAGAGTTGGTACATCCGCATGAGCTGGTGAACGCGAGTCTCAACCGTTTGCGCCAGATTGTGACGCCCGAAGCAGCGTTGTGGTGCGAGCCGGACTTCCTGGTTGAACAGGGCGATCCGGCCGAGCAAATCTTGAGCGTTGCGAAGCGGCGCCGGGCGGACATGATCGTGCTGGGACTGAAAGGTACAGAAGGAGATTTGGGTGCATCCACACACTTTCCATGGGCGGTAGCTCACAAGGTGATCGCCGGTGCAACCTGCCCGGTTCTGACGGTGCGCAGCTAGACCGCAGGCGCTATTGATGAGTGCGGCAAATCGCGGGCTCCGCGGAGGGGCCCGCTAGACAGGAAGCAGGTTTTTCAGCATCTTTGCGACGGGCTCTTCAGTCCAGAGCGGCTTGAGGGCCACGCCCGTGCCTTCAACGTATACAAGGGTATAAATTTTTGCGCAGCGTGGGCAGAGCCAATAGTGCTCGACATGGTGCGCGTTGCCAAGTTCTGTGATGGTGCGATCATTGAACGAAGACCGAGTATTCCCTCTCGAGAAGCGGAAAAAACTTCCACCGGAGTGATATTCAAAAGCCTCGGAGCATGCCGCGTTGGCACATTTCGCAAACATGATTCGTTCCCTACTCAATCGGCACTCCTATCTGGATCTTTAGAATCTTATTTGCGAAATGGCTTCGCAGTTGCGGAACCGGCATCTGGAATGATTCCGCGTTCCTTTTCCAGCCGTTGAATCGCTGCCACCAGCCATTTTTTCATCGCCACTTCGATTTCAACCTGGGTTCCCCAGCGATAAAGGTAGTCCAGCGTCTCGCCCTCGGGGGTCAGCGGGATATGCCGGCAGGGAACCTTCTGGCCGCGCTGTGCCGGAGGCACGAGTTGCATCAGGACGCATTCATCACACGGCGCGCGGTTCGTCTTACTATCGTAATTCATGCATGTGGGTGAATCTTCGAGCGCGAGCGGCTGTTTCCACGGCTCGCGAGGCGAGCGGCCATAGCCGCCTTTCTCCAGGAACTGCAGCTCGAATTTCAGGACATCGAGGATATCGCGATCATCTTTCGCCATAGCTGCCTCCCGCTGCGCAAGGGTCGCTCAGGAGGATACCCGGGGGCTGTGACAGGAGGCACACATTGCCGTGACGCTGGTCACACGCCCGTGAAAATCACGGCGCTAGCACATTCTCCGATGTGGCAAAGTCGAACATTCCAGATCCTCGGCCGGCGGCCAGACGACGATCCAACACGATTCAGACGCGGGTGGAATGCCCGGGCTCGCATCAAAGATTCAACCTTTCAAACCAGTGTGCCAATTAGGATTGCTTTAACTTAGAGGATTGATTAGGAGGCCCTCAAAAATCGGTTGCGCGGTAAATGTTCAAGGTATAACATGCCGTGCGAGAAAAACCGTGGGAAGTAAGTTCCAGTTGCTATCGGTTTTTTGCCCCTTCCTCGAAACAGCTGATTTCAACAACTTAAGAGATTTGCCTTGTGACCGCCGTCACGGAGAACTGTGACTGTGGGCACGGTTCTGCAATTCGCTAGGGTGCATCATGCCGCCCATTGCAAGGAGCGGTTGGGAGTCGCACCGATAAGGGAGAGTCGCTATGAAGCCTTGTGCGGCGTGGTTGGCGATGTACGTTACCCTGGGGGTAGTCCTGGCGTCCTCGAGCGTCCTCGCTCAGCCGCCGCAGGAGCAGGCGAAAAATGCTGCCCAGAGCAAGACCCCAGTCGCAGCATCGGCGAAAGAATCGGATTATGCCGGCGCGGATGCCTGCAAAACCTGCCATGAGGATCTTTACAACGCGTGGGAAAAGAGCCCGCACTGGAAGACGACGCTGAACAAGAGAGAGGGCGCGTCACACCAGGGATGCGAAGCCTGCCACGGCGCGGCTGCCAACCACGTCTCGGATCCGAGTGACACGTCGAAGCTGTTCCTCTTCGAAAAAGCCTCGAACAAAGAAGTCAACGCACGCTGCCTCTCCTGCCACGCCGGCGGGACGGAGCACTTGAAAGTGGTCAATTCGATCCACTCCCAAAATGACGTGAGTTGCATTTCGTGCCATTCGCCGCATCACCCGCGCACGAAGGAATTTCTGCTGGTCAAAGCTCAGCCTGAACTTTGCTTTGGTTGTCACCTGCAGCAGAAACCCCAGTTCGATATGCCATTCCACCACCGCGTGAACGAAGGCCTGATCCAGTGCAGCGATTGTCATAATGTCCACGGAACGGTGAAGCCCAAGCAGGTGCGCACATCCGCACAGCAGGATGCCATCTGCTTCACCTGCCACGCGGATAAGCAGGGGCCCTTCGTGTTTGAACACGACCCGGTAAAGACGGAAGGCTGCCTCTCCTGCCACGTTCCGCATGGCGGGCCCAATCAGCACATGCTGAGGCTGCCAACCGTTAACCTGCTGTGCCTCCAGTGCCACACGAATTCCGTGGTCAGCGCGGCGCCTAGCACTCCGAGTTTCCACAACCAATCCGCTCAATTCCAGGCATGCACGCTGTGCCACACGCAAATTCACGGCTCGAATTTCGAC
>JBGPZR010000022.1:0-12620 GCA_041493845.1 Terriglobia bacterium
AACATCGGCAGGAGCAAGCCAATCAAGAAGTAGAACATGGCCGCTGCAAAACCAACGAACAAAGCAAGAGTTCGGCACCTCTCTCAGCAGGCGTGTCCGAGGCGTGGCCCTCCCACTTTCCGATAAGCGCGTTCTATAAAAGGGGATGTCAAGAGAAATGCCTTCCCTGCGACTGGAAGGCGCAGGGGGAATGGTCTTGCCTTCCAGCCCAAGTAATGCAACGAGGCGCTGTGATTTTCGCTTTTCCGCAGATTCATCGTTCATCGTGATGTGGTAACGGCGCCCTTCGGCCTCTGACGCAAACAAGCAAAGTGGTTGTGCAATGCCAACCATGGTTCTATCTGAGACTCGTGGCCTATAGCTTTTTCTGGTTGTCCGAGGGGGCATATGGTTTATCGAGAGACTCGGTGCCTGAAGCACCCGTTCAGCCTAACGCGCTTATGGATACTCACCCTCGAACCAGAGCGTCTCAAGAACCGCTGGGCCACCACCCGTGATGAATCGTGGGATCGATGGGATTCTCGACAGACGCTCAAGCTGCTTGTTGTTTCAGATATTCGGCGTCGAAACGGACTCCTTTCTTCCAGACCAGCAAAGTGATCGCCGCGATCTTGCGCGCCAGGGTGAGACGCGCCATCGGCGGTTTCATCCCCTTGGCAATTAAAGCGGCGTAGAACTCCTGGAACGGTCCGGCTACGGCAGCGGCTCTAATAGCCGCACCCTTGAAGAGATTTTTCAGATCATGATTATGATTGGCGTTGAGCCCGCGGATCGCCAGGAGCTTTTTGGAACGTTTGAGTTGGCCCTCCACGAAGCGGTATTCCCCGCTGGTGTAGGTCTTCAAAGCCAGACCGCTGTAGGCCCAGAGTTGCCGCTTGGTGCGAAAACGATGCGGCGTCTGAATCAGGGCGATCAGTAAAGCCGCCCGAATCGGGCCGATGGAAGGAATCTGGCGCAGCAATTTCATGGCGTTGTGTTTCTTGCTCTCCGCCAGCAGATCGTGCCGCACTTCCTGGTGCAGAGTCCGCAATGCGTCGAGCTGCTGATAGTAGAACTCGGCCCGGCGGCGCACGCCGGCTTCGGTGATCTTGGCCAACCATGCGCACCGATAGCGCGGTGCGTAAACTCGCTGGCCCGTGCAGGGAACCGCCCAGCTTCTGTAAAGAGCCTTCAAGCGATTCATCACCCGAGTGAGATCCTGCGTTACCGCCAGGTAGCTGCGGGCCAGTTCTTTCAAAGTCCGCACGCCGTTCTCTCCGTGGTAGACCGCTCGGAGCAGCCCGGTTCGGAGAAGATCGGCCAGCTTTCGAGCATCGATCCGGTCATTCTTGTTGCCGGATTTCAGCAGTGCATTCTTCCGTGGGTCACACACCAGCACTTTCGTGACGTGCGGCTTGAGCAAGTCATGCAACCAGGCCGCGCAGGTCCCTTCTTCGAAGGTCACATGCAAGCTGCCGCGCAGACCGTGAATAAACTGGAGGACGGTTGCCGCTTTCGTTTCGAGGATGGACTCCATCACCAGCTTGCCGGTGGAGTCCAGAACGGCAGCCGAGATCGTTGCCTGATGAACATCCAGCCCAATATACTTAGCGTCATTCATGAGGGTGCTCCTTTCCCGTAGGCGTTGATGCGAACGATCAAACCTACTCGAAAGGGGCGCCCTTTTATAATGCGTTAATTAGGCAGTGGCTTGGTGGGCCTTCGCCGTTGGTTAGCGTTAGGAACGCCACGTAGTGGACGATTAGTCGGGTAACCGGAGAGATGAACCGAAACAGTTCCCTTTCGGCACGGATGAATCCGGCAATCTCCGGTACGAAGAAGGAGATCCCATTCGAAGTAGTAAGATTCGTTGATTTTCCGAGCATCGCAAGTCAAGTCGCTTCCGGAAGTACCTGCAGCTGAGGATTGGATCAAGCTAGTACTTCCGTTTCATTCCCTCGCACTTTCGTTCCATTGAGCCCCGCGGAAGTGTGCCTCAAACTCCTTCCAAAGGTCGAGCCGGTACCTTTCTGCGTTCGGGTGAAGTGTTCGTCATGGCGCGTCGAGAAATCAGCAACCCCGTTCGATGACGAAACTTGAACTCGCGCCGGTCAATACATTTTCGGAGGCACAGGCATGAAGGTGCGATACATAAAAACTCTAATCATCGCAGTTTTGGCTTTGACGATTTCAAGCGCAGCGAAGGCCCAGAAAACTTCGGACATAATAAACAGAGGCGAGGACTTTTTGGCCGTGTGCCAATATGATAACAACCGTCCGCCTGACGTTTGCCTCGCCTACGTTGCTGGCGTGGCCGGCACGCTCGCGCTCAATTGGTCCGACACCGGTCAGCGCATTTGTGTTCCCGATAGCGCGACACTCAGAACTACACTTGACTTGGTTCTCCAATACATCAAAGACAACCCAGAAAAGCGAAATCAAAAAACTATTTTTTTGGTTGCGCAAGTAACAATCAAGAAATATGTGTGCGAGGCGCCGAAACAGCAAGGTGCGTCGGCTCAGGCGCCGGACCGTACGGTACGTCCGTGAGCATACAAATCCTGGTCAAGAAGGGAACGTTTGAAGAGCAACAGCAGCGCACTCTTCTATTTAGGTTGACGCAAAACAATATAGATGGATTTTCCCGGATGTAGACATTGCCTGGGCTTCCACAACGAGCAGGACGAACTTTCAGGCAGTACTTCCCGCTGTGGGGCGAAAATTGAGACAGACTTACCAACGATCCTGGGATAAGCCCCCGGTTACCTCAGCAATAGTTGAAGAAATCGCTTTACTGCTTGTTGTAAACGACGATGTTATTTACATCCTGCCCCTGCGCGTTTTTGCCCTTGAATGTCGAGGTCCGCGTTTTCCCGTCTTTAGAAACCACCGATGTCACGGTCATCACAACTTGGCCATCTTTCTTCAAAGTGGACCGGGTCGTGCTGGCGTCGGTCCGCTCTATCGCTACAGTATCAGCGTTCGGCACGCCGGTAATGGGGTAGTCCTTGCCGTCGTATTTTGCGGTGTACTCGATGTGAGTCGGATTTCCAGCGGCGTCGATCCCGTCTGAACTGAGCTTGATGTTATCCGCGTCAGAGTCGATCTTTACGGTGATACTCTTCGCTGCTGGCCCAGGGCTGTAATTTGACTTGGCAGGGTCCATCTTCCAAGTCCCAGACTGCTGATCGGCTGCCGCGGCGGAAACGTTCAGAGCGAGTGCCACGAGCAGCAGTGTCGTTGCGAAAGCGGCCAACGTCTTTATTCGCATAATCTAGCCTCCTGGCTGGGACATCACTGTGCAGTCCTTATGGTCCCATCTTGACAGAAAGTCCAGAGGATTCTTGCGGATTTTCACAGGGGCTTGCGTGCGCGCGAGAGAAGTTCTTCGATTAGTCCCGATAAGTTCTATAAAAGGGGAAGTCAAGAAAAATACCTCGCCTACGGCCGGATTTTTTCTTGCGCTCCAGCCCGCTTCGTTGAGCAGGATTTGTTCTAGCCTTCCGCTCCATGAGCTCGGTTCGCGACGCAGATTACCGGACATTGGAAGTTCATATGTCCGGTTTGCGCGTTTATCGGGCATGTAGACATATAATCTAAATCGAGCGGCGCTATTTAGGCTGCCAAGGTGTGTCAATGAGGCGTGATCGGCAGCGGGAGACGCAGCCCGTTTGCACTTCTTAATTCCGCTTCGGAGAACTATATGGCTGAATTTTATTTGTATGCCGACGAGAGCGGAAAGCTTCATAAGTCCGATTACATTTCCTTTTGCGGCTACCTTACGTACCAACGGGAATGGGAGCGTATATCCTTGGAGTGGAACAGTTGCAGGCTTGCATGGGACGTTCCGCCCATTCGTATGTCAGCCGTCATGTATCCGGAGCGTGACAAGAGCGGCGAATGGCCTGCTGTCCAAAAAAAATGGGGAGATGTATGGGAGCGCAAGCGCAAGGAAATGCTTTCTGAATTTGCTCGCATCATACATAGTTCGTTTGCCGTGTGCGTTGGCGCGTCCGTTGATGCGGAATACTTTCGTTCAATGCCTGACTCTAAGTTCAAGCAGGAAATGAAAGACCCGTTGTACATGGCGTTCCACACCGTTGTCATGAACAGTATAGAAGCCATCGACCGACTGACCAACGAGCGTTCGATCAGCATTGTTGTGGACGATGACCAAGAATTTGCAATGTCTTGTTACCGAGTTCTTAATGACCTACGTGCTGAATTTCCAGACAAGGTGGGGAAGAAAATAGGTAACTCATGACCATGCCGTTAGTATTGCTCAATTCGTGCGCGAGTTCTTCGAGGCTAGAAAGCCAAGCTGGGATTTCCGGTGGATCGGAGGGAACAGTGAACGTACAGGGTCTGGGCATTTTTGTACTGCGCAGTTAATATTCCGCGGAACGATAAATGTCAAGTGCTAGTTCGCGCGAAGACTGCAGAAAAGAGCACGATTCATTGCCACACTTGATTTCAGGCCATGGCCCACCTATCACGAGGAAAGAACCGTTTGATTCCGTCAGATGCCTCTTGTCATAGTTGGGTTCGAGCCTGCCTCCGACGTTGACCGTGAAATCCTGAGGCAGCGAAAGTCCCGAAGCAGCCGAAAGCGGCACACGAAAGCGTTCGGCTAAACGCGCGAGAAGTTGGTGCTGCCCGGACGTCTCTCGGGTTTACGAGTCGCAAGGGAACGAACTTGGGCTGGTTGGCGTGGTTCAATCTAAAGACGCAAGAGCGAATTCACGCAATATAAAAGGCGCCCACTTTGCGGTAGGTTCGGATCGTTCGCATCTCGACCTGCCGAAAGGAGCGCCGTTGTGAACCATGCAAAGTATATTCGGATGGATGTTCATCAAGCGACGATTTCTGTTGCGGTTAAGGAATATCGGCGCTCTGCATTTGGAATGGAGTTTCGAGCAGCTGAAATCCATTGGCTCCGTCAACAACCTCTTGAAATGCAAGGTACGCACTGTAGATTCTGGTTCCAAACAGGGGTGATCCGAGCAAGATTCTTCGATGTCGCCTACCTTAGCCTCACGTGCTTCTCAATGCGGACCTGCAGGCCTGTGGTCTTGGGTTGTTTCTGGGGTGCCTTCATGAGTGACACTGCGGGTTCTCCTTTCGTTGGTCAAGGATTTGAAACATGGGGCAATACAAAGGGCCTGAGAACCAAACCGGCACGCGGCCCAAAACAGATCGCGCGACCTGCCCGATGAGGGGGAAGCGACCCACGGAGCCCGATTAGTCCGATTCTGATTCCGTCGGGGGAATCTCATGCGGTTGGGGCACTGGCACCATCCCTCCCTTGCGTCTGTGGCCTTCTGAGCGCCACCAATGGCTCTACAAGCGATCCCACATCGCATTCTCTCAAATCGCTGCTCGTTCGGACGCAATGGACCGAGAAATAGAGTTCATTGTCGAACGGGTCGGAACCAGCATTTCTACCATTCTTCACCTTGTTGCATGGTTTTCTCTGGTTTTTGGAATTCCATCGACAATTTGCTACTCTCCAAGAAATATTTTTTCCATCAGGCAGTCCATTTTTCTTTCTGCTGGCTGATTAGATAGGTATAGGGAGATTTTCCCCGAATTCCCTAGTCGCGAGGAGGACTTCCGTTGAATTCCGTGCACCGATCCAGTCAATTCCCAGGTTTGGGAAACCAGAATCTGCCAGTCGGCAGCCTCTTGGCGTCTTCCTTATTCACGCGAGGAAATTCATGTCTTGTGGACACGTTTTGCCGGAAAAACCGCTCTACATAAGTAAGGGGCAGTTCGCTCTGCCACCCACTGCCCGGCGGACCGCACCACCTCGGTTAACCGCAGGGCACCGCGCGCCGCTCGCAATTCCAGAGCGCACTCACGCTGCAAATTCCATACCTGCAAAGGCAGGCGCTATGTGTCAGAACATCGCAATTGCGGGCACAGAAGCAGGGTCACACGTCTATCCCCTGGGTGTGGGTCGATCAGGTGGAGGCGGGCCGAGCTTACGAAAATCCCTCTGTTGGGCCGTGTATTACAAGACTCCTGTTGTCGAAATCTCTGGCTCGCTGGCTCGGACCAAATGTTGAACAGGGGTCAATGCAAGTGAACGATGCAAGAAAGACACAAATCACCACCACGTTCACCGTTCCGTTCACTCTGTAAGTGAACGGAAGTTTTGAAGAGCACTGAGGTTGCGCTGGGCGCGATGATTGATTTTGTACGCGGCAAAAACACCGGGTTGGGCTAGAGCGACCCCACTTTTGGGGGCTTTCAGCCGC
Source organism: Terriglobia bacterium (assembly GCA_041493845.1). Lineage (GTDB taxonomy): Bacteria > Acidobacteriota > Terriglobia > Acidiferrales > UBA7541 > Palsa-295. Next base: position 6,240 of record JBGPZR010000022.1, read on the forward strand.
CCAAAATTTCGTGGGGTCGCTCCAGCCCTCTCACGCATTCTGCGTGATGTGTTTTTGCCGCGTCTACCAGGCTTTAAAAACGTGCCGAAAGGGTGAGTACAATCCTGGCTGCAACTCGATGATTCTACTTCCAAAATGTGCCAGCTTTCCTGGTTCTCGAAACCACATGGTTTTCACACGACCTTGCCCACTTTCCGATAAGCGCATTTCTCAGGAGGTGGCCCCAGCGCTGGGGAACGGGGGCGGCTAACAAGTCCCAGTCGTGGCGCCACGTCACCACAAGGACCAGCTCACGAGAGTGACGACCCACTTACCGGCCTGCTTCCGCAGTATCCACAGATGGCTTCCGCGGGATTGTCTGGGGGTGGAATCTTCCTTCAAGGAAAAGGTAGTTTTGTAGTTCGCAGTCAAGTAGGCAATCTCGTTTGAACCTCGAATACGGCGCTCGGTAATCTCAATGCTGTGAATTCTCGTCGTCCCATGGACCATCCAGGCTGACACTGCCGCGCGCCCAAGCAGAGGCTGCGCGTCCGGCGGCCACAACTCGATGTCATCAGCGCACAACGCCATCAAGCTGTGATTCTTTCCAGCGACTTCGAACTCGATCCACCTTGAATGGATCTGTTCAATCTCTCGGACGGCATCTTCAGGGAGTCTGTTCATACGTTGGACAGCGTTAGCAGATGCGCCCATCGTCTTGCAAGACCATACGCGCACGGCTGACGGCCGCTGGCCCGATGCAGGGCCAGACTTGAAGATAACACCTGCAAAGTCAGCTTCTCGGAAACTGAGACAAAACCATTTCCTTTCGGCACAAGGACAAAGCGTTGGTCGAAGTTTCTAGTTTCCCACGTCCTGGGGCTTTTCAAAAGCGCTGCGCAGACCCTTTCGAACGGTTCCAACTAATCAAAGGCATCGGTGCAGGTCCAATCCTGGCTTAAAAAACACTCTCTTTGGGCAGGGGCGTTACAAGGTTTCACCGGCGCCAAATCAAGCACGGGCGAGCCCGAAAGCGAGAGGGCTTCTCAGCAAACGGCACGACCGCCACCTGCGCTTCACCTCCCGTCTTGGTCGAGGGAAAGGCTGCGCAAGAAAATGCGGACGCCGAAGAGGCCGGCAATGAAGACGACTACGATGAGCGAAATCCCCACCCAGGGAGGAAATCCGGGCACCTGCACAATGGTCATGAAAATGAATCCGATCAGAACACCGAGTGCAAGCAATACGATGAACTGGGCCCTCGGGCTGAGCCGGCGCATGCTCCAGGTGAGCAGAACAATTCCCGCCGTGGCGGCAACAAGAATCAGCGCAAACGTCAGAAGTCGTGGCAGCATCATTTCCGCTATGGCGTCACACGAACACGAAGATTGAAAATAATACTTCCAAACAGCGGCCCCCGGCGCAGGGACAATTGCAACCATGGGAGCGTCCCATTATCACTGACGGACTCGTCACGCAATTCTTGAACACAGCTCAACGCCTTAGGCCATCATGGAATGAGTCGGCGGGGTCGAGTGAGCAGCGGTCGAGAAAGAGCTTGTCCGTCAGGTACCCTTCATGCCAGCGGCGAATATCGGCGAGCGTGGCGGCAGCGACGCCGCCCTTTTGCCCTAGAAAAACTACCACCACCCCGTCAATCTGCTGCTGCGAATGAGTGGCCGCACGATAGCCCTCGACAAACGTATATTCGGCGAATTGGAGCTGGTTCTGGCCAAGCGCAGCCGCCGGGAGCTGCCGGGCGGGCTGGGCAAACACGTACAAAGCGGTCTTGCCCTTGAGTTGGCTCCATTCGCCACCGAAAGTCTTGACCTCTTCGTTGGAAGCATTAAAATTAAGAACCGTAGGATCGGATTTGGATGGATCCCCAGGCTGCCGGAGTTGTGAGCTGCGGAGCCACGCCTCAGCGCCTTTTTCCAGGCCAATGCGCATCCAGCCGCCGCGCACCTCGAGAATCGGAAATTCATCATCCGGATCGGCGCGGAACAGGACTTTCGAAGTGTCGTGATTCTGCTCGAAGACGGGCGTCTGGGCTGCGCGGATGACAGCCATGTTTTTGAGATACACCTCACTCCTAGAGGCGCTTTGTAACTCCGAAATCTGCTGTTGTAACTTCCGCTCATTCTGCCCGAGGGTCTCGCGTTCCGCCCGGAGGGTGGCGATTTGCCCTGCCAATGTCCCCGCTGTGTTGCTAGGGACGGCAGCCGGTGGCGAGTTCGGGCTCTTCGCATCTCCGGGGCGGGCCGCGCTTGCGGGCGCGCTCTGCGCGCCAGCCGGCTCGGGAGCGGTTGATCTCGCGGGCGACGAAGGTGCATCTGCAGATGCCGCACCCTGCTGTCCAGGCGCGCCCTTTTCGAGGTTCATGCTCAACCGGTCCAGGAAGTCCTCCTCGAGGCGCCCGTTTGAAGGCACGACCGTATACTGTGACCGGGATGGCCCTGCGTCTTCATACCACGCGGTAATCTTGGCGCTGACGCGCACCACTGTTTGCGCCGCGCCCTGGGAAACCAGGTCGATATGAAGCTGGAAGCGGGGATTCTGGAGGTGATCGAGTGAGGTGGCGCCCGCGTTGACAAAACCCGCGAGGGCTGGAAGCCGCTGGGTGCCATAGGCCTGCATTTGCTCAATGGCCTTTTCGATCTCCACCTGTGGATGGTTGTACAGGCGCTCCGTCGGGGGCGCCTGCTGCGCTGCCGCCACGCCCCCGAGGGCGATGGCCAGCAGGATCGTTGCGCGCAGCAGGAAGAGAACTCTGCCGCTGGTGTACGGCTTGCAAGCCTTCCGCGACGTCATGGGAGCGGCTCCAGAAAGACAAAGTAAATCCAGCCCTCCTCGCCTGCCTTGCGGCGCACGCGGTACCAATATTGCGTCGTTGCCTGCACGGTGAGGACCTCAGCCTTGTCGAGCACGAGGATTGTGGAGGCGCGATTGTAGGGCGAGGCCTTCATCGGCACACCCGGAGATCTCACGCGGCCCATAGTGTTGAATTGGAGCTGCTTCACCTGTTGCTCGAGGTGAGTGACACTGCCCCGAACGGCATCGACGCGGGCCTGCTCATCGGCGAGCGTCTGTTGCAAGCCAGTTGTGTCTGCTGTGGTCGCCTTGGAGGAGTGGCCGGGGGCAGACGCGGGTTCGGTGAGTTCCCTGAACTGGTTGAAGATCTCAGCGTATTCAGCAGTCTCGACGCTGCCATCCGAGGGGCAACGCACGCGGAGTGCATCTGAGATGAAAATGGCGTCGATGCGCAGGCGCGTGAGATTCGGATTGACCGGCTCGACGATATAGCGGACCGTGACGGTGCCCATGTCGTTGCTGCCGGGAAAGTTGGCTGGCGAAAGCGCCTTCGTGCGAATCTTGTAAAACACCTGGGCGTTCGGGACCGTGTCGGTGAAGGCCTTCGAGGAAGTTGTGAATTCGGCGTCCTCGATGTCCTGCTTCCTGGCGTAAATCTTCGTGCCGCGGATGTAGCCGTTGCTGGCGACGCGCTTGACGATTTCTGTGATGGTAGCGGCGGGGGCCTTGAGTTCGACTTCAAAGCCAACGGTCGTCTTCCGCCGGGGGTCGTGGTAAATCTGTGCGGCGGCAGGCGCGAATGCGAAGCAAGCTGCCAGGCAAAGATAAATGAACCGGGCCCCGGCCCGGCGAAGGCAAGTCTGAGCTATCACCGGAATGCACCAATCCTCTTCAAAAACGCCGGGCTGAAATAGAGTCTAAAGCTCGATCGTGTCTGCTACCGCCGCGCGCGGCCGAGGGTGCGCGCCGTCATCGGGCGAGTCCTCTTGCCGGCACCCGGTCTCATCAAATTCGAATTCAATCCGCGTCGAAGTTTCGCCCGAATTGAATTGATTCCTCTTGCGATAGGCTGCATAGAAAATCGCGCCAAAAATCAGGAGGGGCGGAATGAAGAGGATCAGGATTCCATTCCGCAGAGCCTGTATAAATTGGGGCCCCCCGGAGGCTGCGCTTTGATAGCATAGAGGGCAACTCTGCGCGCCCAGCGCCATGGGAATCGCAACCAGCCCCATCACGGCAGAGGCGTGCGCCAGCCAACGACTCCCGGACTTCCTCACGTGAAAAACCATCAGCATCTGCCCTTTAACCCAGACCTACAACGCTTTCCACAGCGGCGTCCAAGGCATCCTACCTCAGACGCTCGGCCACTAACGCATGCTCATCCGAGCGAGCCGGAACGCGTCCGGCCAAATGTGGTCGAGCATGAACAGCACGAAGATGGTAATCGGCACAAGCGACCAGAACAGATTCGGGTTCTCATACTTCATGTGCATGAAGTAGGCAATCCCGATGCCCGCCTCGACAAATGCCAGTACCAGCAGGCAAGCGAGGAGCGTTCGAGGCGCCAGATGCTGATAGGTGAGAAACACTTCCACTAGCATGATGGCAATGAGCCCAATCCAGATGCCCACATACAGCTTCATGCCCGGCTCATGATTCGGTGCCATGGCGATTTTTCTCTCCCCCACAGTTGTGGCGTTCTACTGTGCGTTCATCAGGTAAACAATCGGGAAAACAAACATCCACACGATGTCCACGAAATGCCAGTACAGACTCGTGGTTTCCACGTGCCCCGCAGTGAGCCACCCGCGTTTGAAGCCAAGTGCGATGACGGCAAGCGCCGCCACACCAGAAATCACGTGCAGCAAGTGAAGCCCCGTGACACAAAAAAAGCCTGCGCCGACCTCGACGGAGCCGCCAAGCGGGTTCTGAAATAACCGCCAGCCCTCATGGATCATCCCGAACCACTCGCGCAGATGAAGGGCTGCGAAAATGGTGCCGAGCAGCATGGTATAGCCCATCCACCGGAGGCACGATTTCTTATTGCCGGCCTTGGCAGCCATCACGCCGCCGAGCATGGTCAAGCTGCTCGTCAGCAAGACAATGGTCATGACCATGCCGTTGGCCAGGCTTGGCCAGAACTTGAATAGCGGCGTCCAATTCGGGCTGCCTATCCGCAGATAGGAATAGGCGAAGAGCAGCGCCGTGAACGTTACGGTGTCCGAGGCGATGAAAAGCCACATGGCGAGCTTCTTCGACTCAATGCCGTAGGGCGATGCCTCCATAAATGTGCCGTGCCCCGCGTCCATTATTCCTTCTGAATGATTCACAATGCCTCCCTCCAAGAGTACTTATAACCGGATCGCCATCACCAGGAACAGAAAAATCCACAGGATGCCCATGAAGTGCCAGTAGACAGCAGCGGCGCCCAATGCGCTGGCCTGCATCGATGGGACGCCTCGCGCCAGGCGCCGCGCCGTATAAACCAGGCCTGCCATACCTCCGAGCAAATGGAGTCCGTGCATCGCCGTCAGGACATAAAAGAACGAGCTGCTCGGGTTGGTGGCCAGATATAGACCATTGGCGGCGAGGGTTCTCCAGGCGAGCCATTGCCCGATGACGAAAACAGTTCCCAGCATGATCGTCGCGTAGAGCCAGGGAAGTGCGCCCGGGGACTGAATGCAACTGTCCGCTGCTCCCCGGCGCACCGCGACTGCTAATCGGCGGCGACAAACCTCAAGTGTATAGCTGCTCGCCAATAGAACCAGCGTATTGAAGTACAGCACGCGCGGCAGCACCAGGTGCTGCCAGTCTGCCGAAGCTCCCTCCCGCACCACCAAAGCACTCACGAACGCCGCAAAACACATAAAAATCGCGCAGACGCAAACCCAGATTCCGGTCTGCGTTGCGGCCATCTGCGGGGTTGCTGCCGCCCGCCCGCCGGCCCACGCGTGGGTTCCCGGCATAACAACGTCGGGTTTTGCCGCTGGACCCGCAGGCGGATATGTTGTGGATGCCATCGGGATCTATCCTTTTGCGCTCAGGTGCCTGAAATTTTCCCAGGTGTCGTCTGCATGACGTAGTCCTGCGGACCCTCCACACCATATTCGTAAGCGTCCTGATAAACAACAGGATGCTTTCCGCCGAAATTATCGAAGGGCGGAGGAGACGTGGTGGACCATTCGAGCGACGTCGCCTCCCAAGGATTGTCGGGTGCTTTAGGTCCCCAGAAGCGCGTGTGAATCAGGTTGTACAAAAAGATAAATTGAGCCGCTCCCGTGAGAAGCGCCGCGATGGTGATGAATTGGTGGACGGGAATGAGCGGGACGAGGTAGTCCGCCGTGAAGGCGGAGTAGCGGCGGACGTTCCCAGCCAGGCCGAGGTAATGCATGGGCATGAAAATGCAGTACACCCCGATAAATGTGAGCCAGAAATGCCATTTCCCGAGAGTTTCGTTCATCATACGGCCGAACATCTTCGGCGCCCAGAAGTACATGCCTGCGAAAATTCCGAAGATCGCTGCCACGGCCATGACGAAATGGAAGTGGGCCACGACGAAGTAGGTGGCGTGCAGGAAAATATCGATGGAGG
>JBGPZR010000280.1:0-3807 GCA_041493845.1 Terriglobia bacterium
AAGCTCCTGCATTCCTCGTCGTCGCCACCACGCGCCCGGAAACCATGCTCGGCGATACTGCCGTCGCCGTGCATCCCGAAGACGAGCGCTACCAGCGCTTCATCGGCAAAAAAGTGATGCTGCCGCTGATGGACCGCGAAATCCCGGTCATTGCCGACACCTACGTTGACCGCGAATTTGGCACCGGCGTGGTAAAAATCACGCCCGCGCACGACCCCAACGATTTCGAGGTCGGCAAGCGCCACCAGTTGCCGGAAATCGACGTGCTCACCGACGACGCGCACATGAATGCCGCCGCCGGAAAATATGCCGGGCTCGAACGGTTTGTCGCCCGCGCACGAATCATCGAAGACCTCGAGAAACTCGGCTTGATCGAGCGCATCACCGAGCACACGCACTCCGTCGGCACGTGCGACCGTTGCAAATCCATCGTCGAGCCAAAAGTTTCCACGCAGTGGTTTTGCAAGATGAAGCCGCTCGCCGAGCCGGCCAAGAAAACCGTGCTCGACGTCTTGATCGAAGTCGTGCCCGATAACCAGCGGACCATCCTGCTGCAGTGGTTTGAGAATATTCGCGACTGGTGCATCTCGCGGCAACTCTGGTGGGGCCACCGCATCCCCATCTGGCATTGCGCGAATTGCAAGGAGATGGTCCCGGCGCTCGATTCACGCGTGGAGATTGTGGAGGGCCACGCGCGCGCGGCAAGCGTGCCCGCAAAATGCCCCAAGTGCGGCAGCGCAAAGCTCGAGCAGGATAAAGATGTGCTCGACACCTGGTTCAGCTCGGCGCTGTGGCCGTTCTCGACGCTTGGCTGGCCGGACGACACGCCCGACCTGCGCGCGTTCTATCCCACCAGCCTGCTCATCTCGGGCTACGACATCCTGTTTTTCTGGGATGCGCGCATGATCATGATGGGCCTGCACCTCACGGGCGGGGCGATGCTTGAGGACCGAATTCCCTTCCGCCGCCTGTACCTCCACTCGCTTGTGCGCCTGGCCGGTGGCGAGAAGATGTCGAAAACAAAGGGCACCGGTGTGGACCCGCTGCAGATGACGCAGCAGTACGGCACGGACGCCTTGCGCTTCATGCTGGTCAGCATGGCCGCGCCCGGCACCGACATCATCCTGAGCGAAGACCGCATCCTGAGCGCCCGCGCGTTTGCGAACAAGATCTGGAACGCCGCACGCTTCCTCTTCGTCAATCTCGAAAAGATCGAGGCCCGGGGCGTCTCCATCGAGGAGCTGGCCTCCCCGGAGATCCGCGCGCGCGCGCCTTATCTCGTCAACAATCAAGGCTCGCTTGTGCAGAGCTGGATATTCTCGCGGCTCTCCTCTGTGGCCGCGGAGACGAGCAAAGCGCTCCACGAGTTTCGCTTTCACGAGGCTTGCAAGACCATCTACCAGTTTTTCTGGGGCGATTTCTGCGACTGGTACATCGAGTGGGTGAAGCCGCAACTTTCAGACCCCGACCGGGACGTTTCGCTTGCGGCCTGGCGCAACATCTTCGCTGTTTTCGAAGCCGCGCTTCGCCTGTTGCACCCGGTGATGCCTTTCCTTACAGAAGAGCTGTGGCACAAGCTGCCGAAGCACCACGCGTCGCGCTCGATTGCGCTCGAGCGCTTCCCCGAGCCGCGGGCCGATTGGTCCGATGCTTCCAGCGAAGCCCAGATGGGCACGCTTCAGGAAATCATCACCGCCGCGCGCAACATTCGCGCCGAGATGGGGGTTGATCCAAAGAAGAAATCCGGCGCAGGCTACACCAGCGACAACCCTGGCGTGATCAAGGTCGTGAACGAGAATTACGATGCCATTCTGCGGTTGGGAAGCCTGTCTAATCTAATCCGGGAGGAGTATCGGGTACGCCCGGGGATAATCTACGTAACTGCTCGCTTCGAACTGTGGATCACACGGGGAGAGATGAGCCAAGCAGAGAAAGAAGAAACAATCATTAAGCTAAAGAAAGAGATTGACCGATTGGCAAGAGATATCGAATCGAAGAAGGTTCGCCTCGCCGATGAGACCTTCCTGCGCAAAGCTCCTGCGAAAATTGTAGACGAGATGAAGGCCACGCTCGCTGCCCGCGAGATCGAGCATCAGAAGCTCCTCGACCGCCTCCGTCAGCTCGAATCGTAGCTCGCCGCGTCAGCTGTAGCGGACTTCCCCGGCGGCGCCTCCCTCCCCAGCCCTCAGCTTGTCGCCGCGCCCCCGGTCGAGTATCCTTCCTCACTCCCGATGGCAACAAAGCGATTGGCCAACCTTCCGGGCACCACTGACCGGCGCATTGACGGGCTGCTCACGCTCCTGGCCGAGAACTCGACCATCGTCATCAGCGGCGCAAAGATTGCCAAAGAGATCGGCGTCACGCGCCAGCAGGTGTGGCGGTGGATTCAGAAGCTGCGCGAGCTCGGCGTGCGCGTCAAGGGCCACCCCAGCTCCGGCTACCACATCGAGCGCACGCCGGATATTCTGGTCCCCCAGCTTCTGAGCCATCGCCTTTACGGCACGCCCTTCGCGCGGCGCATCTACCATTTCTTCAAAGTGGACTCGACGAACACGGTCGCGATGCGCCTGGGCGAAGAGGGCGAACCGCATGGCGCCGTCGTGCTGGCGGAAGAGCAGACCGCAGGCCGAGGCCGCGCAGGTAGAGTCTGGCTATCCGAAAAATCCGCGGGAATTCATTGCACCGTTTTGCTGCGCCCTCCGATTCCTCCCGCACACGCGCCGCTGCTGACGCTGGTCGCAGGACTCGCTGCGCGCGATGCCGCCGCCGAAGAGCTCGATGGGATTCCAGATATCCGCTGGCCGAATGACTTGCTCGTGGGTGGAAGAAAATTTTGCGGCATCCTCACGGAGATGCACGCCGAGCCCGACCGCATGCACTACGCCGTGATCGGCATCGGCATCAACGTCAACCAGACGAAAATGCCCGCGGAGCTCGAAGGAATCGCCACTTCCCTGCGCATGGAAACCGGCAAGATCCATTCTCGCCTCGAGCTCCTGATTCGGTTGCTGCGCTACCTCGACCGCTACTACAATCAATTTCTCGCCGAAGGGGCCGTGCCGATTCTCCGCCGCTTCGCCGAGGTCTCGAGCTACTCCCAGGGGAAGCGCGTGCGCATCACCACGGCGACGGAAACATTTACGGGGACCACGGCTGGACTCGAGTCGAGCGGCGTCTTGCGCGTGGCCCGCGACGATGGCCGCGGGATCGAGCCGGTGCTCTCAGGCGACGTCGCGGAGGCATCCTGATGCTGCTGACGCTGGATGTGGGCAACACCAACACCGTGCTGGGCGTCTTCCGCGGCGCGGAACTCGTGGCCAACTGGCGCCTGTCCACCGCGCGCGACCAGACCATAGACGAGTATGGCATCCTGACCCGCAATCTCTTCACGCTGGCGAAGCTCGAGCCGCAGGAAATTGGCGGCGTGATCATCAGCTCCGTGGTCCCGCCGCTGAATTCCACGCTCGCGGCAATGGCCGAGCGTTATTTCAACCACAAAGCGCTGTTCGTCGAGCCGGGGGTAAAGACCGGGATGCCCGTGCAGTACGACAATCCGCAGGAAGTGGGTGCGGACCGCATTGTCAACAGCGTTGCCGCGTTCGAGAAGTACGGCGGGCCGTGCATCGTCGTGGATTTCGGCACAGCGATTAATTTCGATGCGGTTTCAGCGCGCGGTGAATATATGGGCGGCGCGCTGGTTCCAGGAATCGAGATTTCTTCCGAAGCGCTGTTTGCGCGCGCGGCGCGGCTTTTCCGCGTCGAAATCAAAGACCCGGGAAAAATCATCGGCACAAACACAGCCGCCTC
>JBGPZR010000430.1:0-2321 GCA_041493845.1 Terriglobia bacterium
AGGGCGTAGAGCCTCTTGTCGGCGGGCGCGATTTCAGGCGTCTGGCCGATGAGGCCGCAACGGCAAGCCTCGAGCACGCGGCGAAATTCCTTGAGCGAGAGATTCACGTTAAAGTCGGGAATGGATTCAAGCTTGTCGAGCGTGCCGCCGGTGTGGCCGAGGCCGCGACCGCTGATCATGGGGACGTAGAGACCCGCGGCGGCGACCACAGGAGCGATGACGAGCGAAGTCTTGTCGCCGACGCCACCGGTGGAATGTTTGTCCACTTTGGCGCCGGAAAGATCGGAGAAATCGAGGACCACGCCGGAATGAAGCATGGCTTCAGTGAGGGCGGCGAGTTCGGCGCGCGTCATGCCGCGCCAGACGACGGCCATCAGCCAGGCGGCAAGCTGGTAATCGGGAATGCGGTCGTGAGTGACGCCCTCGATGAGAAATTCGATTTCCTGGCGGGAGAGTTCCGCGGCGTCGCGTTTTTTGCGGATGATGTCAACAGCGCGCATGAAGTTGGGCCGCCGAGCAAGCTAGCATCCGAGCGATGGCGGCGTCAACGAGACGGCCATGCGATGTTTCTCAATTGGTGCGACAACATCGAGAGGGCTGCGCAATGGGTGGGGAAAACGGGGAGAATGGGCCGACATGAAGACGCCTCGATGCATCTGGATTGCCGCGATGTGTCTTCTGATTTCAGCCACCGCCTCACCGCTGCCCGCGCAATGGATGGGACGCCAAACTGGTTGCTACGCGCCTTCGATCGTCGCAAATCCGAACCGGCCGACGGTGGCGAATCCTGCCGACATCACACAGTACGGCGTACTGGAGCTTGAGTATGGGTGGGACCGGACATCGCTCGGCGCTGGCGCGCGACTGACGGACCTAACCGGGCTGCTGAAATTCGGCCTGCTGTGTGACGTGGAGTTGCGGTGGAACACTACGAGCGTTCTGGCGGAAAATGCGCAAGCGGGAGGGCAGACGGGAATCGGGGACAACTGGTTCGGGCCGCAGATTCGGTTTTACCGGCAGACGAAGCATGTGCCGACGCTGGCGTTGAGTTATGCAGTGACGGCTCCGACGGCGAGCAGGGCGAAGGGGCTGGGGTCGGGGCGGGTGGATCATTCCTTCACGTTTCTCGCGAGCAAGGATGTGCTGGGGACGCACTTTGATTTCAACGCGACTTATTTTTTGATTCACAGGGCCGCTGGACCGGGCTTCGACTCGAATTATCAATTCAATCTTTCGCTCGCTCACCCGATAAAAGGGCGGCTGGCTTTTACGGGGGAGTTCTACGGGAATACAGAATTGAACTCCGTAACGCCGGGATTCGCTTCGACGCTGTGGGCGTTGACGTTTGCGATTAAGCCGCGGCTGGTGATTGATGGAGGCGTGGACGCGGGGCTGACGCACGGCGCGCCACAACAGCACTTTTTCGTCGGCGTTACCTATGCGATTGCAAATCTTTATTCTGCGATGCATCCTCGGCGGAATAGTTCGAACTCCTCCAGCGTCACGAAGTAACACTCGGCATGCGCAGGAATTTAGATTTTCTCGGCGCGCTCGGCGATGTCGGCGGCAACCTTTTGCATTTCGACGTGGATGCGGCCGTTGGAGGCGAGGAGCTCGGGATCACCCGGACGGTAGGGGCGGCCGGCAAAATCGCTGACCGTGCCGCCGGCTTCCTTCACCAGCAGGATGCCTGCGGCGGTGTCCCAGGATCTCAAGCCGAATTCCCAGAAAGCGTCGAAGCGCCCGCAGGCGACGGAGCAAAGATCGAGCGCGGCGGAACCGTCGCGGCGGACGCCGTGTGAGCGGAGCGTGTAGGCCCAGTAGTAATTAATGTTCTGGCTCTGGCGGACCTTGTCGGTGGGAAAGCCGGTGGCCAGGAGGCTGGTGGAAATTTTTTCGAGGGGCGAGACGTGGATGCGTTTCTGTCCGAGGTAAGCGCCTTCACCGCGCAGGGCGGTGAAGAGTTCGCGGCTGACGGGATTGTAGACGACGCCGAGGAGCGGGTCGCCGTCTTCGAGCAGGCCGAGCGAGACGGCGAAGCAGGGATAGCCGTGGGCGAAATTGGTGGTGCCGTCGAGCGGGTCCACGTGCCAGCAATAGCGCGCGCCGGCGGCCGCGCCTTCCCCGCCCTCTTCGGCGACGATGGCGTGCGCGGGGAAATGGTCGCGCAGGCGGCCGACGATGAGCGCTTCGGAGCGGCGGTCGGATTCCGTGACGATATCCACTTCACCTTTGTAAGTGATGTTCTTGGGCCGGTCGAATTCAGCGAGGAGGAGGGCGCCTGCATCGCGGGCGGCGTCGGCGGCGACTTCGAGGAAGTG
>JBGPZR010000306.1:0-3549 GCA_041493845.1 Terriglobia bacterium
ACAGAAGCGGAAAAATTCACGCGGGTGCCGCGCACCCAGGAAATCAATCTCGCACCGGATGCTTCCTATGTGTACCTGTGCACGAACAACACGATCGAGGGCACGCAATGGAAGGCGTTCCCGGAAACCGGCAGCGTGCCACTGGTGGCGGACATGTCTTCGGACATCGCGTCAAGGCCAGTCGACATAAAGCAATTCGGATTAATTTTTGCGGGCGCGCAGAAAAACCTGGGGCCATCGGGCGTGACCGTGGTAATCGTCCGCCGCGACCTAGCCGAGCGCGCGGACAAAAATCTGCCTTCGCTCCTGCAATATCGAACCGAGATCGCCGAGCATTCGCTGTTCCACACGCCGCCGATGTTCGCCGTGTACATTGTTGGCCTGATGGTCGAATGGATTGAGGCCGAGGGCGGGGTGGCAGCGCTTGAGAAGCGCAACGAAGCCAAAGCCAAGCTGCTCTACGACGCAATCGATGCCACCGGCTATTACACTTCCCCGGTTGAGATCCAGTCGCGATCCAGGATGAACGTAGTCTTTCGCGTTGCCGGGGGAAACGAAAAGATTGAGAAAGAATTCATCAAGGAAGCGCCTGCCGCGGGAATCGCCGGGGTGGCCGGGCACCGCTCGGTCGGCGGGATGCGCGTTTCGCTGTACAACGCGGTCACGCTGCAGGCCGTCCAAGCGCTGGTTGCGTTCATGCGCAATTTCGAGCAGACGCATGGCTGACTGAAACTGGATCCAAATTCCCGCCACGATCACCGCCCTCAAGAATCTGACCCTTGCCAGATCGTCAAAGCCACAGTGGTGTGGCAAGAACACAACACACTCCTTGACTTGCCATTCCGGCCCCGTTATCGTGGGCTTTCCATGGTTTTTCTGACCTTCACAACCGCATTTGCGCTGGATTGGCAGGATAGAACAAGCGGGGATTGCACATATCCGATACGGCTCCGGAGAGCGCAGCGCAGAAGAGCACAAACCTATCTGGATGAATACGATAGCGTCCATCCGGCCGACATCCCGAGGCAGTGCGGAGCCAGGCCGGGAAGCCATCTGGAGAAATTGACGTGAAGCAGCTGCAACAGCCCTGGAAGCTTGCGATTGGCGGCGTGATTGTGGCGGTGCTGGCGGCGGCCGTGTTCACGCTTGGCTCGCTCAGGATTCCGTTGCACCCAGAGCAGGAAAACTCATTCGTAATCTTTTTCGCGCTCTCCACATTGATAGCCGCGGCGCTCCTGGTGTTGACGCTGATCCTGACGCGCAGCGTGGTGCGGCTGTGGGCAGAACGGCGCAGTGGGCAGATGGGCTCGCGCTTCAAGGTAAAGATGCTGCTGGGCGCGATGGGCGTATCGCTGCTGCCGGTGGTGTTCATGTTTTTTTTCAGTTACGCGCTGGTGAACCGCACACTGAATCTGTGGTTTCCGCGGCCGCTCGAAGTTGCGAATGAGCAGAGCCAGAAACTGCTGAGCGACCTGCGCAGGATCAACCTGAATCATCTCAATTCAGTCGCCGCCAAAGCGGCAGAGAGCGAAAATCCAGACCAGGTTACTCTGGGAACCAGTCTCGCGGCAGATGCGTCCTGGATCGTCGATGCAAAAAATACTGTGACCGATGGCGTCGCGTACAACAAGCGAACGACGCCTGAGACCAGCAAGTCAGCTGTAGAAAACGTGCCCATCTCTCCAGAGCCGGTGCAAACATTGCCGGTCGGAGCACAAATCTGGAAAGCAGGCAGCGATCTGTATCTTGCCGGGAGCGCTCCACTGCCTCAAGGAGGATCTTTGTACGTCGCGCGGCGCCTCCCACCAGATTTCTTGGCGCGCTACTCCGAAATCGAGGCGCAAACAGAAACATACTCGCAACAGAAGCAGCACCTGCGCGCTTACAAGCGCGAGATTATTCTGGCGCTGCTGCTGATTACACTCCTGTTGCTATTCACGACCACGTGGGTGGCGCTGTTCCTGTCGAAGCAGGTGACCGTGCCGATTCAGGCGCTGGCGGAAGCCACGCGCGAAATCTCGCGGGGGAATTTCGATCATCGCATCGAAGTGCAGGCGCAAGACGAATTGGGCACACTGGTCCGCTCATTCAATCGCATGACCGAACAACTGGGCGAGGGGCGGCGGCAGATCAACGAGTTCACGAAGAGCCTGGAGCAGGCCATTGAAGAGCGCGAACGGCGGCGGAAATTAATGGAGGCAATTCTGGAGAATATTCCCACCGGAGTTGTCTCGCTCACTTCATCGGGAGAAGTGGCGCGGGTGAATTCGGCGGTGGCCACGATTCTGGGAGATTACGCGCGCACCGCGCACACGCTTCCGGAACTCCTGGGTGATGAGGCAGCGCGCTCGGTGCTGCATTTGATGCGGCGGTCGCTGCGAATGGGCGCGGCATCGCGCGAAATTGAGATTGCCACCTCCGGGCGGCTGGTGCGTGCCGCCGTGACGGTCAGCTCGCTCGGGCCACGAAGGTCGAACCCCGGATTCGTTGTTGTGATTGACGACTTGACGGATCTGCTCCGCGCGCAGAAAGCAGCCGCGTGGCAAGAGGTCGCGCAACGTATCGCGCACGAGATCAAAAATCCTCTGACGCCGATCCAGCTTTCCGCGCAGCGGCTGCTGCGGCATCTCGATCGCACTTCCGCCGCGAAGGCGGACGGGCAGCGGAATGAATTCGACAAGCTGGTGGCAGAATGCGCCGGGCTGATTGAGCGCGAGGTGCAAACGCTGGAATCACTGGTGGACGAGTTTTCGCAATTCGCGCGCTTCCCTGCCGCGCGGCTCGCTCCCGCGGATTTGAACAGCATCGTCTCAAGCGCGCTCGAACTGTTCCGCGGGCGGCTGGATGGCATCGAGCTACGCAAGGAGCTGGCGGCTTCCCTGCCGGCGGTGAAGGCCGATCCCGAGCTGCTCCGCCGCGTGGTGGCGAACCTGGTTGATAACGCCGCGGAGGCGATGGAAGGATCAGCGATCAGGCAGATGCGCGTGGTGACTCGCGTGGAAGGCGATGGCGATGCCGTGGAAATTGAAATTTCCGACAGCGGGCACGGAATCTCTCCCCAGGACAAGGAACGCCTCTTCCTTCCGCACTTTTCAACCAAGGAGCGCGGAACGGGGCTCGGATTGGCGATTGCGAGCCGGATCATTGCCGAGCACAACGGGACCATCCGCGTGGAAGACAATCTGCCCATGGGCACGCGCTTCCTGATTCGATTCCCGGCTGTGGAAGCGACCACCATGCCCGCACAGGCAGGCAGCCCCGCAGCATAAGGAAAACAGCCGGCGACGAACCGGCGGGAGCGAAATGCCAGCAACCATCCTCATAGTGGACGACGAGAGCGGCATCCGCGAGTCGTTGAGCGCGCTGCTGCACGACGAAGGCTACGGAGTGGAGACCGCGGCGTCGGGCGAAGAATGCCTCGAACGGCTAGAGCGCGGCGGTGTGGACCTGGTGTTGCTCGATGTGTGGCTGCCGAAGATGGACGGGCTCGACACGCTGGAGCGGATTCAGGGGCGGGATGGCGCGCCGATGGTGGTGATGATTTCAGGC
>JBGPZR010000095.1:0-7263 GCA_041493845.1 Terriglobia bacterium
CCGCTCTGCCTGTCTGCGCGCGTGCTGGCAGCGGAGCCGTTTGTCCAGCTTCGACGAACGCCTTCGCGTTGGCGACGGGCGTCGTCGGCAAAATTCCGTGGCCAAGATTCAGGACGTGGCCGAGGCCTCCGGTCTTTTCGATGGCCTCACGCGCGGCCGCGCGAGTCGCTGCTTCCGACTCGAGCAGAATGTTGGGGTCCACGTTTCCTTGCAGCGCCACGCGGGAGCCCAAAATGCGGCGCGCATCGGCCAGATCCGTGCGCCAGTCCACACTCAGCACATCAGCTCCCGACTGCGCGAGCGATGTGAGAATTGGCGCGGAGCCTTTGGCAAAAAGTATTTTCGGGACGCCGGCGTTTGCGAACCCCTCGAAAACTTGCTGTGTGGCAGGCAATTCGAACGTTTCGTAATCACTCGGGCTGAGTTCCCCGGCCCAGGTGTCGAAGAGTTGCACGACGGATGCGCCCGCCGCGATTTGAGACTGGAGATAGCCGACTGTCGCTTGTGCGATCCGCGCGAGCAGTTCGCGCAGGATCGCTGGTTGCCCGCGCAGCATCTGCTTCGCGGTCGAAATGTCGCCGCGCGTTCGGCCCTCGATCATGTAGCAGGCAAGCGTCCAGGGTGCCGCCGCAAACCCGATCACGGGTACATCCGGGCCCACGGCGCGGCAAATCGCACGGATCGCATCGCCAACGAATTTTGTGTCCCGCTCGGGATCGAATTGACGCAGCCGCCGCACCGCGGCCATGTCGCGCACAGGATTCGAGAGGATCGGACCCGAATCGGGGACGTCGAGCGGCATGCCCATGGCTTCGGCGACAATCAAAATGTCCGAAAATACGATTACCGCGTCCACGCCCAGCACCCGGAAGGGCTGCAGCGAGACTTCCGCGGCGAGCTCCGGAGTCTTGCAGATTTCTAGAAAGGAGTGGCGCGCCCGAACAGCCTGATACTCCGGCAAGTATCGACCTGCCTGGCGCATGATCCAGACGGGGACACGCTCAACCGGCTCAAACCGGCAAGCGCGCAGGAACAGGTCTTTTCGGTTTTCGCCGCCCGGCACCATTAGCATCGCCTTCGGTGTAGCCAGCAATGTGGCAACTTCTATGCAATCATAGCAGATGACCCGCGGAGCCGCACTGTTGCTGGTCACAAGATCCTGTGACCACGCGCACGCCGCGAGGGGGCTGAATCGGCGGTATAATGCGCGTTAGTTTTGGGGAGTTTGGATTTTACATGGCGCACCATCTGGGCGGCTTGAGCCTGGCACTTTATGGGGTTAGTTTTCTGTGCTACGCCCGAATTCTGTATGCACCCCATTTGTGGCTAGGGCGGCTGGCGTCAGCGCTGCTCGCAGGCGGTATCGTGTTCCAGTATTTCGATTTACTAGAACGCTCCCGCTGGATCCACACCGTTCCTTACAACGACTTGTACGGCTCGATGTCACTTTTTGCATGGCTGCTGGGGATCACCTACCTGGGCCTGGAGATTTTTCATCGCCAGCGGTCTGTTGGGGCGTTTGTGACGCTCCTGCTCGTGATATGGATTGCCCTGCTGGGACTGCTTGCGCGCGCAGAAACACCGGCGCCACCCCCCGCCCGGGGTGCTCTTTTCGCCTTCCATGTGACATTGAACACCTGGGCCTACGCAGCTTTCGCGTTGTCGTTTGTCCTCAGCCTGATTTATCTGGTGCAGGACCGCGTGCTGCGCTCCCGGCGGCTCGGCAGCCCTTTCTGGCGCTTCCCGGCGCTGGATGTGCTCGACCGAATGGCACGGAGCAGCGTGTACGTCGGCCTGGGGGCACTGAGCCTGGGCGTGGTGATGGGCTTGATTTGGCAGCACCGGCTGAGCGGCGGGTATTCCTGGGGCGACCCGAAAGTGATCGTGACGCTCGCGATCCTGGTTGTGTATGTTGCCTATTTGAGGCTTTCGCGCAGCGCGACATGGCGAGGCGCCCGCGCGGCCCTTCTGTGCGCCATCAATTTTGTAATCGTGCTCTTCAGCTACACGATTGTGAATTTGTATTTCACGAAGTTTCACCGCTTCTTTTGATGACGACGCAAACCAGACCGGCAGGGCAGGGCTCGGTGCGCATTCAAGTGGCGCTCATAGGCTGCAACCACCGCACGGCGCCGCTCGAATTGCGCGAGCGAGTGGTGTTCACGCCCGAGCAGGCGCTTTATGCCGCTGATGAATTGCGCAAGCGGGGCATCCTGGAAGAAGCAGTGGTTCTCTCCACCTGCAATCGCAGCGAACTCTATGGGGTTCCCGGAGAAACAGGTCCCACAGCCACCGAGGCGATGGAGGACTTTTTCACTTCCTTCCACCAGATTCCACGCGCGGAACTCGATGGCAGGCTATATCGCTGGATGGGTACGGACGCTGTGCGGCATCTCTTTCGGGTGGCCGCGGGACTGGATTCGATGATGCTTGGCGAGGCAGAGATCCTGGGGCAGCTCCGCGGCGCCTATAACCAGGCGCTCGATCACGGCTCAACCGGGCCGGTGCTGAATCGCATATTTCAAGGTGCGCTGGAAGTGGGCAAGCGCGTGCGCGCCGAGACGGAAGTGGGCGCGCGGCCGATGTCTGTCGCCCTGGCTGGTGTAAAGCTCGCCGAGCGCGTCTTCGGAAATCTGAAGGGTCACTCCGCGCTGATCGTGGGTGCGGGGGCAGTGGCTGAACTGGTGGTGGAGCACCTGCGTAATCGCGGGATTGGCAGCCTGCGAGTTGTGAATCGCTCCTACGAACGCGCTGCGGAGCTGGCCCGCAAGATGGGCGGCGAAGCAGTGAGGTGGGAATCGCTGGAAGCGGTTGTGGGAGTGCCGGACATCCTGGTGGCGTCCGTCGGCGGGACAGGCGCGGTGTTGACACGTGAAATGTTGGAACGGGCCATCGTGGCCCGGCATGGCCGGCCCGTGTTTGTTGTGGACTTGGGCGTGCCGCGCAACGTCGCTGCGGACGCCGCCGGACTCTACAACCTTTATCTCTACAACATTGATGATCTCGGCGAAGTCGTGGAGCAAAACAAAAAAGCCCGCGAGTCCGAAATTCCACGCGCCGAAGCGCTCATCAGCGAACACCTTGCAAAATTTGAAGCCTGGCGCACAGCGCTCGAGGCGGTCTCGATCGTGGACGACTTGCGCGACCACTTTCACAAGCATCGTGAAATAGTGATCCGCGAGAAACTGAGTGAAATGAAGGACGTCTCCCCCGAAGAACGCGCGCGCATCGCACACATCACGGAAGAATTGATCGAGCGCGTCTTGGAGCATCCCGCGCAGAAGCTGCAGCACGGCCGGGGACTGCGCGGGCGCCTCGCTGGTATTGAAGCGCTGCGGCATCTTTTCGGTCTCGATGAGGAAAAAGATTGAAGACGCTGCGCATCGGCTCGCGCGGCAGCGCGCTGGCGCTGTGGCAAGCGAATCATATTCGCGCCCGCCTCGTTGAAATGCACGGCATCAAGTCCGAGATCATCCGCATCCACACGTCGGGTGACCATTTTCAGGCTGCAGCCATCTCTCAAATTGGAACGAAAGGCGTCTTCATCAAGGAGCTCGAGGACGCCCTCCTGGCCGGCACGATCGATCTTGCCGTCCATAGCATGAAGGATGTTCCCACTGATACACCACAGGGCCTGGCATTCCCTGCAATCAGCAAACGCGAAGACGTGCGCGATTGCTTTATTTCGCATCGCGGCGTCACATTGGAAAAGCTTCCCTCAGGCAGCCGCGTGGGGACAAGCAGCTTGCGTCGTCAAGCACAGCTCCGCCTGCACCGTCCGGACCTGGAACCTGTCGAGCTACGCGGCAACGTGGACACGCGCATGAAGAAAGTCGCCGCAGGTGCGTACGATGCCATCATCCTGGCCAAGGCGGGAGTGGACCGCCTGGGGATGACCGAGAAGATTACGGAAGTTCTTTCCACGGCGATTATGCTTCCCGCGGTGGGCCAGGGGGCGCTGGGAATTGAAACGCGCGTGGCCGATCGCGAAACCTCGAGACTCGTGGAGGCACTCGACGATGAGGACACGCGTTCCTGTGTGACCGCGGAGCGCGCGCTCCTTCGCGAGCTCGAAGGGGGTTGCCAGGTTCCGCTCGGTGCCTGGGCGCGGCTGGGAGCCGGCGGGCTGCTTCTGGAGGCCTGCGTGCTTTCCCCCGATGGCAAAGAGCATCTCCGCCGCGAACAGCACGGCCCGCCGGAAGACGCGGAAAAAATCGGGAAGCGGCTCGGCCAGATTCTTCTTGAAGCGGGCGCGGATCGCATCTTGCGCCTTGCGGGACGCGCCGTTGGAAATGGATAGCAAGCCGCTCGCGGGGAAACGCCTGGTGATCACGCGCGCCCCCGAGCAGGCACGGGAGATGATCCACGCGCTCGAAGCGCTGGGCGCGGAAGTTCTGATGCTGCCGACGGTCGAATTCCTGCCGCCTGAGGATTGGCGGGAGCTGGACGATGCTCTGCGCGAGCTTTCGGGTTTTGATGCCATTCTTTTCCTGAGCAAGAATGCGGTACGATACATTTTTGGGCGTTGCCGCGAGCTGGGCATCAAGTGCGAGGTAGTAGAATCGTCGAAGTGCATGATTGCAGCGGTCGGCCCGGGAACGGCGCAGGCGATCGCATCAGAAGGTTTGCGCGTGGATTACATTGCAAAAGGCCAGACTGGGGAAGCGCTGGTGAGAGAGCTGGGAGATCGCGTGGCAAGACAAAAAGTGTTGTTGCCTCGCAGCGATCGTGGCGATGAGTGCCTGTCAAAAGCGCTGCGTGAAGCAGGAGCGCATCTGACCGAGGTGATCGCCTACCGGACGACCGCGCCCGAGACGATCGAACCGGGCCTGCTGGCGCGTGTCCGCGGCGGGGAAGTGGACGCAGTTATATTCGCCAGCCCATCCGCCTTCAACACTTTCTCCGACTTCGTTGGCGTAGATGAGGTGGCGAATCTTTCCGCGCGGGTTCAATTCGCAGCCCTCGGCCCCACGACGGCGAATGCCATCCGCGGTGCGGGCGCTCGCGTGGAGATTGAATCGGCCGAGCCATCGGCCTCGGGCCTTGCGAATGCCATCGCGATGTATTATCAGCGTCAGGCGGCGAAGGTGAGGCCCGCATGACATTTCCAGTTCATCGGCCGAGGCGGTTGCGGCGCACCGAGGCGCTGCGCGGATTCGTGCGCGAAACGCGCCTCTCGACCGCCGGCCTGGTGTACCCGATGTTTGCTTGCCCTGGAGCGAAAGTCCGCACGGAAGTCAGCTCCATGCCGGGTGTGTACCAGCAATCGGTGGATCACATTGTTGAGGAATGCCGCGAAGTCGCGGACCTCGGCATCCCCGGCGTGATCCTCTTCGGCCTCCCCGAGCACAAGGACGAAACCGGTTCGGAAGCTTCGGCTGCAGGCGGAGCGGTGCAGCGCTCTGTCGAAGCCATCAAGAAGGCAAACCTCAAACTGCTGGTCATCACCGATGTTTGCCTGTGCGAATACACCAGCCACGGCCACTGCGGCGTGACGAAAGATGGCGAAGTGCTGAATGACCCGAGCCTGGAACGGCTGGCCGATGCTGCGCTCTCGCATGCACGCGCTGGTGCGGACATTGTCGCTCCTTCAGACATGATGGACGGTCGCGTAGCCGCCATCCGCCGCAAGCTCGACGAACACAAATTTCAGGACGTGGCCATCCTTTCCTACGCTGCGAAATATTGCTCCGGTTTCTATGGTCCATTCCGCGAAGCCGCACAATCCGCGCCGCAGTTTGGCGACCGCCGCAGCTACCAGATGGATCCCGCGAACGCCCGTGAGGCGCTGCGCGAAGTTGCGCTCGACCTGGAAGAGGGCGCTGACATGATCATGGTGAAGCCGGCGCTGCCGTATCTCGACATCATCCAGCGAGTGCGTGAGCGCTTCGATGTCCCGGTGGGCGCTTACAACGTGAGCGGTGAATTCGCCATGGTGAAGGCCGCAGCGCGAAACGGTTGGATCGACGAAAAACGAGTGGTTCTGGAAATCCTGACCGGCATCCAGCGAGCCGGCGCCGATATCATCCTGACGTACCATGCCAAGGACGTCGCGCGCTGGCTGAAAGCCTGCTAAGTGGCCAGCGCAGCCGACAAGGGCACCCAAGAATCAATGTCACCTGATCCGCGCCCCCGCTCGACGGAACTCTTCGGGCGGGCCAAGAAAATTCTTGTCGGTGGCGTCAATAGTCCCGTGCGCGCATTTCGCGCTGTCGGCGGAACGCCGCTGGTGATCGACCACGCTTCGGGCGCGCGACTGTACGATGTGGACGGGCGCGAATACATTGACTACGTGTGTTCCTGGGGCGCGCTGATCCTTGGCCATGCACACCCCGATGTTGTCGCTGCCATTGCCGACCAGGCTGGCCGGGGCACAAGTTATGGGATGTTGTCGCCGCTTGAGGTCGAACTCGGCGAGCAGATTGCCCGCGCTCTTCCATCGATCGAGCGCATCCGCTTCGTCAACTCCGGCACCGAAGCGACAATGTCCGCGATTCGCGTCGCGCGCGGCTTTACCAAGCGTGACCTGATTCTCAAATTTGAAGGCTGCTACCATGGGCATTCTGACAGCTTCCTCGTGGAAGCCGGGTCCGGCCTGGCGACATTGGGAATTTCCTCGAGCCTGGGAGTGCCCGACGCGTTCGCAAAAATGACGCTCAATGCGCCGTACAACGACCTCGAAGCCGTCGAGCGGATTTTCGCGGAGCATAGGGGCAAAATCGCCGCGGTGATCGTCGAGCCCGTGGCTGCGAACATGGGGGTTGTGCCGCCGACGTTCGCGTTCCTCGAAGGACTGCGTGAGCTCACGGCCCAGGAAGGCGTGCTGCTCATCTTCGACGAAGTGATCACGGGGTTCCGGGTTTCCCACGGGGGTGCGCAGAACCTTTATAAGATTCAGCCGGACCTGACGACTCTCGGGAAAATTATTGGCGGTGGGCTGCCGGTGGCGGCTTACGGCGGACGGCGAGATGTCATGGAAATGGTCGCGCCGCTCGGGCCCGTGTATCAAGCGGGAACGCTTTCAGGAAATCCACTCGCGATGCGCGCCGGCCTCGCGACGCTTCCGAAGCTCGAAGTCCCCGGGTTCTACGAAAGTCTGAGCCGGAAATCGGGGCGGCTGGGCGAAGGTCTTCGATATGCACTCAGGGAAGCAAGTGTGCAGGGCCAGGTGAGTGTCGCCGCTTCCCTGATTACGCTATTCTTCAACGACGACGCAGTACTCGATTACGAAGACGCCAAGAAGTCCGACACGGCGCGGTTCAG
>JBGPZR010000210.1:0-4775 GCA_041493845.1 Terriglobia bacterium
AAATTCCGAGACCGCCGAACGCCGTGTCCGTGATGCTGACGCCGACCGAGACGTACAAAATTTCCAGACCGGATGCGCCGCCGATCGAAGGATTCGATGCGCCGGTGCCGCCGCCGCTAACCACGCCGGGAGCCAGATAGAAAAGGCCCGCGACGCCGCGTTGAACTGGGAGCTTCTGGTAGAAGTCGTCGCTCAAGTTGGTAGCGACCGCGCTGGTCGTGGTGTCTACAGAGACTGCCGAAGATACGACTTCAACAGTCGAGGTGACGCTGCCCGGCTCCAACTGAATGCGGATGGCCGAGACGCGCCCCACGTTGATGACGAGGTCGGGAACTTCCGCGCGCCGGAAACCCTTCATCTCAACCCCGAGCTTGTAGCTGCCGGGGATCAAGTCCTGGTAGATAAAGGTGCCCGACCCGTTGGTCACTTGAGACTGACTGCCTTGCGGACCGGTTAGAGTAGTCTGTGCGCCGACGATTGCTCCCCCGGTGGAATCAACTACGGTGCCGTTGAGTGAGCCTTTGGCTGCAGATTCTTGCGCCATCACGCTGGGCGCAAAGGCTACTATCACGGCGAGGAACAACATTCCTAAGAGCCACGCCTGTTTCCTTTTCATCTAGAACACTCCTCGCGTTCGATGTCTGGAATGCTCACCAGAACCCGCAAGCTCTCCGGCGAAACTCATCCGAAATTCAAGAGGCCTGGGTGTGAGTCATTCCGCGAGGGGGCTAGTGCAAGTGAGCAGGCATTGACGGCAATTGGTCACTCAATTGCCCTAAATTGAGGCTAACGAGGTAAGCGATTGAGCCGGGAGAGTTTTTCCGTTGGGGAGTGATGAATTGAAAGGGTTAGATATGTTTTTCACACCCCGTAGTCATGTGCAGAAATCATTTATCCGAATTACTGTAGAGAACTACAAGGTTCGGAATGAACGTGCTCCGGGGGTTTCCATCGTTCTTCGTTCAATTTTCGGCTTCGTGTCATCTTTGGAACTGCTTTCCCGGAACCGGGAAATAAGAAATTACGTAACTTCAGGTAACGCAAAACGCTCATGACTGCGTCTAACGAAATAACAAAATATTCTGGAAGATTTTTATCGGATGGGAAATCGAAAGCGATTGAAAGATTCCGGCGAATGAAAAATTCAGCCCAGTCCGCAGGAAGGTTTCGTTTCGGTGATTTCGAGGTGGATCTGCACACGGGCGATTTGCGCAAGCACGGGCATAGAATTCGGTTGCAGGAGAAGCCTTTTCAGATTCTGTCGCTGCTGTTGGAACGGGCTGGTGAGGTTGTCACGAGAGAGGAGCTGCGGCAACGGCTGTGGCCCGCGGACACGTTCGTCGATTTTGACGCCAATCTGAACACCAGTCTCAACCGTCTCCGGCAAGCTCTGGGAGACACGGCGAACGAGCAGATTTTTATCAGAACAATTCCGCGCCAGGGCTATCGCTTCATCGCGGCGCTCACGAAAGTCGAAGAAAGTATTGAGGCACCCGCTCCACGTCCGGACCCGATGGGGGCAACCGTTGCACATGAGCCGGCCCCGAAACTGCGGGCGTGGCTTGGTTCATTTTCCCCTCCGGGGCTTCGATTCATTCTTGCCGCTGCAATTCTCGTGGCGATCACCGTGGGCGGGCTCGCGTACTTTCGGCCGGGGCGTTCGGCCGAAGCCGGACGCGGCCCACACCGGGGAACAATTCTGGTAATGCCGTTTGAAGATCTGAGCGGAGATCCCAGCCAGGACTATCTGAGCGACGGCCTGACGGATGAAATGATCACGCGGCTGGGAGAAATCTCTCCCCAGCATCTGAACGTCATCGCTCGCAGCACGGCGATGCAGTACAAGGGCTCGCGTAAGACGGTAGAAGAGATCGCACGCGAGCAACACGTAGATTACATATTAGAAGGAAGCTTCAGGCGGCAGGGCGACCGAGTGCGAATCACCGCACAGCTTTTCAACGCTCGCGACCGTGGGAGCCTCTGGACCGAGGCCTATGAACGGAATGCCAGCGACTTGTTCGCAATCCAGCGCGAGGTGGCCGATCGAATCGCGCAATCCCTGTCGCTCGAGCTGCTGGCTCCAGCCGTGCATTCCGCTGCTGCAACTAAACCGGTGGATCCCGAAGCCTATGATGCGTACCTGAAGGGACTCTTCGAGCTCAACAAGAGAACGCCGGCAGATCTGCAAAAAAGCATCGCCTACTTTGGGCTGGCGTCACAGAAGGATCCGCAGTTTGCGCCTGCCTATGCGGCCTTGGCCTATTCCTACAATGTCGCTGCCGGCTGGACCTACCTCAGCCCCACGGAAGCTTATCCAAAAGCGAAGGCGGCGGCTCAGAAGGCACTGGAGCTCGACGCCACACTTGCTGACTCGCACCTTGCGAACGCAGAGGTTCTTCACGACTACGATTGGGATTGGCCGGGGGCGGAACAGGAGTATCTGCGGGCCCTGGAACTAAACCCGAGTTCGGCCGTCGGACACAAGCTCTATGCCGAATATCTGACCCATGCGGGCCGGTACCAGGAAGCGCTCGCCGAGATCCGCAAGGCGCAGCAGTTGGATCCTGCCTCCTTGATCACCAATGGGTTCGTGTGCTTTGTTTACATGCACGCCCGCGAATACGACAACGCAATCAAGGAGTGCAAGAAGGACCTTGAACTCGAGCCTCGCTTCGTGCCCGCGCACGATTGGATAGCCTACTCCTATCTTTTCACGAGCCGCTACGAGGAAGCTGCAGTGGAATTCAAGAAAGCTCTGGATCTGTCAGGCAATGCAAATTATTTTCTCACCGCGTTGGCCATGACGTACGGTTTAGAAGGTAAGAAGGAAGAGGCCAAGAAAATCCTGGCAGAATTGAAACTGCGCGCTTCCCAGGCCTATGTTTCGCCATACGGGCTCGCGGATGTGTACATCGGTCTGGGCGACAAAGACCAGGCACTCGCGATGCTGGAGCAGGCAGTTCGGGAGCGCTCGGCGGACCTGATGTTCCTTGCGGGTGCGCCGGAGTTCGATGCTCTTCACGACGACCCGAGGTTCAAGGCCATAGTGGCCCGCATCGGCTTCCCGGACTCGGCGATGGCAGTGCCGCCCCCGAAGCCGGCCATACCCCGCTGAATTCCTGCCCGCGGTCTGCCCCACAGGCGCACGTTATTCATCATTCGCCGTCGCACCTGGCAAGCTCGTTCCCCCACGACGTTAACTTGAAATTTCGCGCTCCGACGACTTCCGCCCTCAAGTGCGCACCTGTTGGCGGTTGCGGGTGGTACCAATCCATCGTAGACTGTTGGAACACTTGAAATAAAGTTCGGGGCGTAGCGCAGCCTGGCTAGCGCGCCTGGTTCGGGACCAGGAGGTCGGTGGTTCAAATCCACTCGCCCCGACCATCATTTCCCCGCATCGCGAAATTCAAAATTCTAGGGATGCGTTTCCTCTGCCCGGTGGATTCAGAGAGCGTCTCGTTCTGACGAGAATATTTTTTGGCTGCGAACTCTTCCAGCCAATCAAACCCACCCCGCGAATGAATTCAGAATGAAACTGATGGCAGCTTAATGGCACGGTCAAGCAATGCGGGAAGATCCTTCTGCGCGGCGGCAGCCTTCTTGCCGAGGCTCTTTTCGACATCGCGACGAATTGTCTGAATAGTTTGCAGGTCTGCTCCCCCGGCGGTCCCGAGCAAATTCTCCGCTTTCAGAAAACATGCGTACGCCAATTCTTCCGGCAGTCCGTGCCGCCGCAGAAATTGGCCGTAGTTGAACCAGTCGAAGGCTTCACTGCGCGGGTCGCCCGCCGTGACGTCGAGCGCCAGACTGCGCTGGTAGGAATGAGCAGCGGACTGCGCATCGCCCTTTTTCTCTTGCATGTCGGCGAGATGAGCCAGGGCCAGGCTCTCGAGCCGTGCGTCGTGCGCGCGTTCGGCGAGGGCGATGGCGGTCAAGTATCCGGTGAGTGCTGCGTCAGCATGATTGATGCGTGCTTCGTCGTCCGCCAGTTGAATCGTAGCAGAAATTTCTTGCTGCACTGTCGCGATGGAATCGTCCGGGTGCGCAGCGGCAAGCCGGAGGAAAGCTTGCCAATGACGAGCAGCGGCAGCGTGTTCTCCATGCTGGTCCAGAGCCTCGGCAAGATAGAGTTGCGCGTTCGGCTGGTCCGGATTCACGTCCACTGCTTTCTCCCAGGATTCCACGGCTTCTTCAGGATGACCCAGGCGCGCGGCGAGCAGTCCGTAATTCACCAGCGCATCGGAATCGCGCGGAAACATTTCCAGCATCTTGCGGTAATGCTCGAAGGCGTCGGCATAGCGGCCATCTTCGAGCATGGCGCGAGCGCAGGCGTGCTGCAGCGCTGCGTTTTTCGGATTGATGGCCACGGCGCGCGTCAACGCGGCGACTGCGGCGTCGCGCCGGCCTGCTTTCGTCTCGGCGGATGCAATACGCGCTTCGAGCATGCTGTCGTACGGATTCATGCGCGCCGCGCGGTGAAGAGCAGCGAGATTCCCTTCGTTCGTGCCGAGCGCAAAATGAACCTGATCCATGCCGCCCCAGAGAAAAAGCAGGGCCGCGAGCGCCACACGAAATAACGGCGCAGAAAAAATGCGTGCCCCCAGCCGGCGAGCCGCTCCGCCCGTTCGAGAATCTGCTGCTGCATCCGCGCCGGCTGCCGCTTTTTCGCCGCGATCAATCAATAGCGAGGCGATCCGCGAATCGCGCAATTTCCAGAGCGCGCCATCGAGCAGGAAATGATGGATGTTCAC
Source organism: Terriglobia bacterium (assembly GCA_041493845.1). GTDB lineage: Bacteria > Acidobacteriota > Terriglobia > Acidiferrales > UBA7541 > Palsa-295. Next base: position 4,752 of record JBGPZR010000210.1, read on the forward strand.
CAGCGCGGTGAAAATCAGAAAACT
>JBGPZR010000253.1:0-4167 GCA_041493845.1 Terriglobia bacterium
CGCGCTGCAACACTTGCGGCTTCCATGCTCGAGCCGCACAGGCGATTCACCGTCACGCCAGTGACTTCTTGCGGCAGCCCGGCGAGAAGCAAAGCCATGCGCGCGACGTTGCGATTGTCCTCGCCGGCCTGGTTGGCGCAGCCGAAGATGACGTCGTCCACCGCCGCCCAGTCGACCGAGGGATTGCGGTCTATCAGCGCGCGGAGAGGGATGGCCGCGAGGTCGTCCGCGCGGACGGTCGAAAGCGCTCCGCCATACCGCCCGAATGGAGTGCGGATGGCGTCACAGATGAAAACTTCGTTCACGTAGTGCTCCTCGGCACGCGGGGTCACAAAGCCGCGCCGACAATGATATATTCTGCAGCCATGGACAACAAAAAAGAAACCCCAGCCGCCGATTCCGGGCGGCAGTTGCTTCGCCACATGCTGGCCACGCTGGCTTATCGCGCGCGGAAACCGCTGACTGGCGCGCCGGCTGGCTTCTCCGACTTCCGCACCTCCGAAACAGCCCGCACGCCGGGACAGATTCTCGCCCACCTGGGAGATCTGCTCGACTGGGCGCTCTCGCTCGTCAAGGGAAAGCAGGAGTTTCATGCTTCCCCGCCGGTCGCGTGGGACCAGGGCGTCGCGCGCTTCTATGCAGGGCTGCAGGCGCTGGAAAATTATCTGGCGTCGAATGCGCCGCTCGGCGAAACGCCGGAGAAATTGTTCCAGGGCGCTATCGCAGATGCGTTCACGCACGTCGGCCAGATTAGTTTGTTGCGCCGCCTCGCCGGTGCGCCCGTTCGCGGCGAAAATTATCACAAGGCGGAAATTGTCGCTGGCCGCGTTGGCCTGGACCAGGCCGCGCCCCGCCGCGAATTCGACTGACGGAAAAGGACTTTGGGGAAGAAATTTTGCAGTTTAAATCGAGAGATTTGCGAGGGAATAGAAAAATGGCCGGGGGCTAGGCTGAGGGACCCAAGCCGCCCGGCCTTTTCTCACCCATCTCCGCAGGGTCTGGGTAAGAAACCGTTATGCGGCGTTTTCGCCGTTGCGCATGAACTCGTATCGTTCGATGGCTGCCGCCACGCCCACATCACCGGAATATTCGGGGCTGCTGCGCAGCACGCGTCCGAGACAGCGGACGCGGACCGGGCCAGCCTGAGTCAACTCGTGCGGCAGGGTCATCACGATCTCGACGGGCGAGCCGCTCTTCAACCCTTTGGGCAAATGGAAATACAGCCCACGCGAACTGACCTCGCGCGATTCCGTCGCGGCCTCGCCAACGACACTTTCATCCGTCCAGCGGACGGTCAACGGCAGACGCATCAGGAAACGGCGCGTTGCGCGTCGCTCTTTAAGAGACACTGTTCACCTACCTTCAAGTTCCTGTACAGAGTAGGGTTTAGCGTTCGGGGCCTCAATAGAGCAATAGGGCCAATTATCATGCACCGGGTTGGTACAGAAGTACTAGGAGCAGTAGGTTGGAGGGCCTCAAATTGCTGATTTCTCAGGGAAAAGGCCCGAAAACGCTCTATTCGACCGAGGATGGAGCGATCAGGCTGGTCCACGGAATTTGCCAGCCGGAGCGGGAAGTTCAGGCCTGGTCGATCAAGCGATGATGAATGGCATAGAGAGCCAATTCCAGGCGGTCGGAAACACCGAGCTTGTCGAAAATATTGTGGAGGTGGTTTTTCACCGTCTGTTCGCTGATGAACAGCTTTTCGCCGATTTCCCGATTCCTAAATCCCTGCGCAACGAGCTGCACGATTTCTTTTTCGCGGTCGCTGAGCAGCGGCTTGTCGCGGCGCTGGCCTGATTCTGCCGATTTTTTGAATGCGTCAATCACTTCAGCGGTCATCCGATTGTCGAGCCAGATTTCACCGTCAAAAACTTTGCGAATGCTTTTCACCAGCAGGTCGCTGGCAGACTGCTTCAAGACGACGCCGCGCGCACCGAGCCGCATGGCGCGAACCACATCGCGGTCGTCTTCTGCGGCGGTCAAGACGATCACGCGCGTAGGCGTCGAATCGAAATTAATCTCTTCGAGGACGCCCAGGCCGTCTTTCTCCGGCATGCGCAGGTCGAGCAGCAAGATGTCCGGCTTGAATTTCGCCAGCATCTTGATGCACTCGACGCCATTCGAGGCCTCGCCGACGATCTGGATCTCGTCAGCATCCTCCAGCAGCTTGCGGAGGCCGTCGCGGAAGATAGCGTGGTCGTCCGCGACCAGGATTCGAATCACCTGTTTCGCTTTCGTCATGTTAATTCAATGGGATTTCGATGGTTAGACGCGCCCCGTGCCCGGGATTCGATTCTACCGTCAGCGTTCCCCCTACGCTTCTCGTTCTTTCTTTGATCGAAATTGGCCCGAGACGCAGCCGGTCCAGCTCCTCGCTTGAGTAGCGCCCCGAGAAACTGAAACCCCGGCCGTTATCGTCCACTACGAGAGAGACTTGCGTCTCATCTTGCCCTAGTTTTACCACGACGTGGCTGGCGTTCGCATGCTTTTTTATGTTGTGTAGTGACTCACGATATATCTGGAAAAGCTCCCTGCAAATGCGGTCCGGGAGGCGCAAATTGCGGTCCTCGATGAAGAGGTCCAAGGCCAGCCCGGATTCATTCCGGTATCGCTCAGCAAAGCCTACCATCAATTCGCGCATATCAGCGCTTTCCACGCGCAAAGGCCGCAGATCCGTTACCATGCGCCGCAGCTCCTCGCTCTCCTGCTGCACCGTCTTCTGCAGATTGCCGAATTCCAACGCGGCTCGCTCGGGCGTCTCCGGGAGTTTCCGGCGGAGCACATCAAGCTGGATATTGAGACTCAGCAGAGTCTGGAGGATGCCATCGTGAAGATCGCGCGAGATGCGGCTCCGTTCAGATTCGACTGCGCGGGCCCGCAAATGGCGCAGCAGGAAGACGTTTTCAAGGGGCGGCCCCAGGTGCCTGACGATCCGTTCGAGCCAGCGGAGATCGCCGGGCGAGAATCGTTTGCGGGGATTGATCAGCAGCACGCGCCCCGCCGGCCGTTCCGCCGATTCGATGGTCACCGCCATCAGCGATTTCGCGGCGAACTCTTCCCGCGTTGTGCCCGGCGGCGCAGGAATGGTGCGGAACCTCCGGCCCGTCCGGCGATCCCAGCCGAAGCCTTCGCCCTTGCCGTCCTCAAATTCCCAGCACATGGAGATCTCCAGGCAATCGGCCAGGAAGGTATCCGAGCGCGGCAGCGGAAGCGCTTCCGGCGAGCAGGGCTCGCGTTCACCGGGGCGGACTTTCCAGACGAACAAACGATCGAGATCCTCGTCGCGGATTGCCAGGCAGGCCTGTTCGCACTCGAATGCCAGACACATTTCGCCGAGGGCCTGGCGGATGGATTCAGCGAGGCCGCGATCGAACTGCAGGAGCCGCGTAACTTTTTCGAGGAATTGCTGCTGCGCGAGGTGTTCCCGTTCGCGCGCGCCCAGGAAGGCCATGCCCAGGCCGGAGACAATCGTCCCGGCGCCGACTGCGACCCAATGCATCAGGCTGTGCCAGCCGAACCCATCCGCCGCAGCCACGCGCACGATAATCCCCCCCGTGGCAGCGCCGACCAGAATGAACATCAAGCGGCTGCTCTCTCGAGTGGCCAGCGCAAAAACGGCGAAAAGGAATAAGAACCAGAACGCAGATACCGAAGGTGTGAGGAAGAGAAAAACAGCCAGCGCCGCGAAATCGGCTAGCAGCGGGAGCTGGAATTTGCCCTCGGGGAAGAAGCGCTCGGCCAGCACCGCCGAAATCGCCACGAGCAGATAAATTGTAAGAAACAGGACCGCGGAGCGGCGCGCCGGCTCTCCGGCTGTCTCAACCAAATCCACGAGAGCGAGGGCAACAAGGATTGCGCGAGCCAGCGTGACCTGGCGTTCGAGATAAAGACGTTCAGCGCTCTCGAGAGGCATTGTGGCGGGCAGGTTCCACTCAAAGTCTAGCAAGCCCGCAGCGCGGCGCAACCGCATGTCATCTTCTGGTAATCGCGCGGCGGAGAGCCGGGGCTGGTTTCTTACCGCATTGTGGACACGCCAATAGTTGACATTGGGTGCATAATCATTCGCAGAAGCCAGCAACACGAGGAGGCCGGCGGCTTGGGACAGCGATATACGCGGAGAGAAGTCGGGCGCATTCTGGGACTCGATGCGCGCCGCCTTCGCTA
>JBGPZR010000246.1:0-4249 GCA_041493845.1 Terriglobia bacterium
GAGACGATTGATCGCGCGACGGTGGAGCGGGCGCTGCGCGAAGTGGGCCTCGGGCCGTTCGTCGAGTCGCTGCCGCAGGGCATCGAGATGCCAGTGACCGAGCGCGGCGCAACGCTTTCCGTCGGCCAGCGGCAACTGGTGAGTTTTGCGCGCGCGCTGGCGCACAACCCGAAATTCCTGATCCTCGACGAAGCGACCTCGAGCGTGGACACCAAGACCGAGCTGCTGATCCGCGAAGCGCTCGACCGTTTGCTGGAAGGCCGCACGTCTGTGGCGATCGCGCACCGGCTGAGCACCATCCAGCACGCGCACCGCATCCTGGTGTTCCACAAAGGACGGCTGCGCGAGCAGGGTTCGCACCAGGAACTTCTCGCGCTGCGCGGAATTTACTATCGCTTGTACCAGCTACAGTACAAGGAGCAGGAGATCACCGAGCCGCTGCCTGGCGCAGGCGCGTCTGGATACCCGCAAACAATGCCTGCCGATGACTGACGCAGCAGCGGCGGTGCGCGATTCCTGCCTCAGGCCACCCGCTGCATCGCGACTAATTTCCCTGTAGGATTGCAGGCAGGGAGCATGCCCACCCCACAGATTATGACCACCCCACAGATCATGATTTCCGCGGGCGAGGCTTCGAGTGAAATGTATGCCGCCCGGCTCGCGGCGGCACTGCGGGCACGCACGGGCGCGCAACTGTTTGGGATGGGCGGGCCACGCATGGCCGAGGCAGGCGTCGAATTAATCGCTGACTATCGCCAAGTGGCGGTTGTGGGTCTTTCGGAGGTGCTGCACAAGATTCCGTCCGTCGTGAGTTTGCAAGGGCGGCTGGCGAAGGAAGCCGCACGGCGCGGCGCTTCCCTGGCCATCCTGGTTGATTCGCCGAGCACACACCTGGGCGTTGCGCGCCGGCTGAAGCGGCACGGAATTCCCGTCGGGTACTTTATCGGGCCGCAAATCTGGGCGTGGCGAGCAGGCCGGGTGCGCAAGATTAAGCGGCTGGTGGATCGCATGGTGGTGATTTTTCCTTTTGAGGAGAAAATTTACAGGGATGCGGGAGTGCCGGTAGATTTTGTCGGGCATCCGCTGGTGGACATTGTGCGCCCGGCGATGACGCGGGCGGAATTTGCGGCGCGCCACGGCCTGGATGCGAGCCGTCCAATTGTCACGCTCCTTCCGGGCAGCCGCCGGAGCGAGATCGCGCAGCATTATGGGCGCATCATGGAGGCTTGCGCGCGACTGGCCGAAGGGCCGGAAAAAATCGAGGGCATCCAGTTCGTCCATGCCGCAGCGCCCGGACTGAGCGCGGAATTCTTCGCACGGGCCGGCGCAAACCATGCGGTGCATGTCACACGCGTGGAAGGGGCCACCTATGACGCGCTGGCCGCCGCGGACTGCGCCATCGTGGCGAGCGGCACTGCCACAGTGGAAGCGGCGCTGCTGGGAACGCCGATGGTGGTGATTTACCGCGTGACGCCTGTCAGCGCATTCATCCTGCGGCGAATGATTCGCACGCCCTATATCGGGATGGTGAACCTGATTGCCGGCAAACAAGTGGTGCCGGAGTTAATTCAAGAGCAATTCACGCCTGCTGCGGTGGAGCGAGAAGCGCGCCGGCTACTGGTATCGCCCGAAGCCCGCGAAGAAACGAAAGCGGAACTTGCCAAGGTGCGCGCCAGGCTCGGGCCGGGCGGCGCAATCGAGCGGGCCGCGGACATTTTCACACGGATGTTGTAATCTTTCTGATTTGGGCAACTGTGCGAGCCTGTCTGGTATCTTAATAAACGGGCAAATCACTCTTTCGAAAGAGGACTTTTCTTGCTGAGAACCAGCCGATTGTTCAGCATCCTGACGCTGTTGTTCACCTTCGCGGCCTCTGGGACAGCGCAGTCTCCCCGCGCGTTTCCCTTTCGCGCGACGAATTACAATATTGAAGTGATTCTCCATCCCGAGGATCAGACCATCACCGCGCAGGCCAAAGTGGATTTTGTCGCCGACCAGGTGTCGAAGACGGTTGCCGTAGAGCTGCACCCTGATCTGAAGCTGAATTCCATTCATGTCCCCGGCGGCAAGCCACTGGAATTCGAACGCGACAAGACTTACCCGCTGATGCTGACCGTCGGCCTTCCGGAACCTGCAACACCCGGAAAACAGGTGACGCTCATCTTCGAGTATGCCGGGCCCGTCTCGAGCGAAGAAGACAGTCCCACGAAAGGTGTGCGCTTCGCTTCGGTGGACAAGACTTCAGCGTACTTGCTGCTTCCCGCGCGCTGGTTTCCGCTGACGAATTATCCTTCGAATCGCTACACGGGAACATTCAAGTTGGTGGTGCCGGATACGTTCGCGGTGGTGGGCACGGGCAAAGCAGACTCGCCGACGCTGACTCCGGCGGTCGGCAAATTTCCCGCACAGGCCAGCTACGTGTTCCATTGCGATCAGGCCGCGCCGGTCGGGACATTTGTTGCGGGCAAGCTCCAGCTTTCTCCCGTCCAGACGGAAGGCGTCAGTGTTTCCGTCTACACGCCACCATCGCAGGCGACGACCGCGACTGCCTACGCAACATCGCTCGCGCACATCGCGATTTACTACTCCGACGTTTTTGGAAACATGGATAGCGACCTGAATTTCACCATCGCCCAAATGCCGGAGGGCACTCTCTCCGGATATTCCGCGCCGGGCCTGTTGCTGATAGGTGCGCGGCAATGGTACGCGAAGGGCAATGACCGCATGCTCTCGCAATTGGCCGCGGAACAGTGGTGGGGCAATCGCGTGCTGCCGGCCAGCGCGTCGGATGTATGGCTGACGGACGGGCTGTCGCGCTATGCCGAGGCCATGTACGCCGAGCAGTCAAACGGCGTGGCGGGGCTACACAAGGCCCTGGAGGACTTCGCCGTCGGCGCATTGATGTACGAGGACACCGCGCCGATCTCTCAAGCGTCGCGCCTGAACACGTTTTCAAACGAATACCGTTCGGTGGTGGCGGACAAAGGCGCGCTGGTGTTCCATATGCTGCGGACCCAACTGGGCGATGATGCCTTCAATGCCGTGCTGCATGATTTCTACAAGAAATACGACGGCAAGACCGCGAGCATCGAGGAATTCGAGAAATTGACCGCTTCAAAAGCTCCGCCGCCCGTGAAAGGCCAGCCGCCACTGAACCTGATCGCGTTCTTTTCGCAGTGGCTGAATTCCACCGGCATACCGCAATTCAAGCTGGAGTACATCGTGTATCGCAACGCCAAGGGCTTCAGGGTAGTGGGCAAAGTCCACCAGGAGCTCGACACGTTTCGCATGCCCGTGGAAGTGAAAGTGGATACGGAAGGAAATCCGGAGTTCAAGAAAATCCTGGTAACCGGCACAACTTCCGATTTCGTGATTGAAACTTTCGGACGCCCCAAACCGAATGGCATCACCATCGATCCGAACAACAACCTGCTGAAATCGAGCGCGCGGCTGCGTGTGCGCGCCTTGATTGCGCGCGGCGAGGGCCTGGCCGAGCAGGGAAAATATTACGAGGCCATCAAACAATATCAGCAGGCGCTGAACCTCGCGCCCAGCAGCGCCCTGGCGCATTTCCGCATGGCGGAGGCCATGTTCTACCAGAAGAATTATCAGGCCGCGGCGAATGCCTTCCGCGCGGCGCTGGGCGGCGACCAGGATCCGAAATGGGTGGAAGTCTGGAGCCACATCTATATCGGCAAGATTTACGACCTGCTCGACCAGCGGGCGCGCGCCGTGAATGAATACCAGTTGGCGCAGCATACCAGCGACGACACTGCCGGGGCACAGGAGGAAGTGGCCAGGTACATGAAAAAACCTTACTCCGCGGATGCCAACGCCAATGCGGACGCTGCAACCAGTCCTGCGGACAGCACCGCGGCCAAGACGGCATCACCTGCACCCGTTCCTGCCGCCGGCGCCGCCGCGGCACCCGCAGACGCTTCAGCAGAAAACAAGCCGGTGCTGAAGAAGCGCCCTCCCGAGAACTGATTGCTTTCCCTGCGGCGAAATTAGAGCGGTTCAAATCCTGCCAGGCGTGGTGATTCGATTCCTTTGTGCTGCACGAGCACTTGAAACGTCTCACCCATTCCTTCCGGATAAATCAGAGTCTTAAACATGAGGCGCGCGCGCGTCGGCTGCTGTTCATTCCTGGCTTCGGATTGCAGAACTTCGAATTCAGTGTGGCGCGCCAGGGCGAGCAGGAAATTCGTTTGCGAGGTGAAGCCGGTGCGCAGCAACCCGCTGCGCTGGC
>JBGPZR010000326.1:0-3355 GCA_041493845.1 Terriglobia bacterium
ACTTGTTAGATATTTTTCATACTTCCTTCTCGTTGTGTCCGGGTTCGCATCGTATGCGACATCTTCCGATCGGCGGAATGTATTTCTCTGGTTGGCCGTATGCTTTTTTGCCATTTCCGTCGCCGCCGGCAAATACTGTCGCTATGTGATAAGGAAAGAACGACCAGAAATTTGGGGCTAGATTGCGCAAGTTTCAATTTGAGGTGAAGAATGATTGCGATTACTGGTGCCACGGGGAATACCGGAAGGCCTGCGGCTGAAGCACTGCTCGCCAGGGGCGAGAAAGTGCGTGTGATCGGCCGCGACGCGAAGAAACTCGATGCCTTCGTGCAGAAAGGTGCTGAAGCGTTCCTTGGCAACGTGGAGGACGCCGCGTCGATGAAGAAGGCTCTCGAAGGCGCGACGGCTGCCTACCTTGTGATTCCGGCGGCCATGCATCGCGAAGATTTTCGCGGGTACCAGGAAAAAGTGACGGACGCGTACGCCGCTGCTATCGCGGAGGCGCGCGTTCCCTATGCCGTCACGCTAAGCAGTCTCGGTGCGCAGCACGCTGATAAGACTGGGCCCATCGTCGGCTTGCACAACATGGAAGAAAAGTTGAACCGCATCAGCGGACTGAATGTTCTCCACCTGCGCCCGGCGCAGTTTATGGAGAATCTGTTTCTGAGCATGACGCCGCTTCGCTCCATGGGAATTCTTCCCGGCGGCTCCCCGGGCGATGTGCCGCAGCCGTGGATTGCGGCGAAGGATATTGGCTCGTGCGCGGCGGAGCGCTTGCGCGCGCGCGATTTTTCCGGAAAGTCCACGCAGGAGTTGTTCGGACCGCGCGACTACACTATGAAAGAGGTGGCCACCATTGTCGGCAAAGCCATCGGCAAGCCCGGCCTGGGATACATGCAGGTGCCGTTTATGATGCTGGAGCCTGCGTTGGTGCAAATGGGCCTGCCAAAAAGCACCGCTGCGATGATTATCGAAATGTGGAAGGCGATGAATGCCGGACTGCTGTCGCCACAGGAGCCACGGTCGGCGAAAAACACGACCAGCACAACGCTCGAATTGTTCGTTAACGAAGTGTTCGCGCCGACGTTTCTCGGGAAAACTGCCAGCGCATAAAATTCGGCGGGAATCGCGTCGGCACGATTCACCGGGCCCGCACAGCGGGCCAAAGCGTCACAGTTCCTCCGCCAAGCCCAGTCAGAGCCTAAACCTCTAGTTCAGTAGTTTTTTAGCTGATGTCACGTTAGTATCGGAGCACACATTCGTGCCTGATTGGCTGATTACCGGCTGCTCGGAACTTCTGACTCTGCGCGGAGCTGTCCCCCGGCGGGGACGAGCGCTCGGCGAACTCGGAATCATCCGCGATGGCGCATTGCTCGTTCACGGCGACCGCATTGCAGCCATCGGAAAGCGGCGGCGCATTGAGTGCCTGCGCGGTGCTCGCCGCGCGGAAAAATTGGATCTTGGTGGCCGGGTAGTCCTGCCTGGATTTGTTGATTCGCACACGCATTTGATTTTCCCCGCGAGCCGCGCCGCCGAATATGAGTTGCGAAACTCCGGCGCAACGTACGAAGAAATTGCCCAATCGGGTGGCGGCATTCGCTCGACGGTCGAGCGCCTTCGGCGGACACCCGCGAAGCAACTGAAAGCGCGAGCGCGGATGAACCTGCGCGAATTCGCCGCACATGGCACAACCACGATCGAGGCCAAGAGCGGCTACGGCCTGGATTGGAAGAGCGAGCTGAAAACCCTTGAAATTCTGTACGAGCTGCACCAGGAGCAGCCGGTTGACATTCGCTCGACATTCCTCGGCGCGCACGTGGTGCCTTCGGAATTTCGCGGGCGTGCCGATGCCTACGTCAACTTGCTCGCGCGCCGCTGGATTCCCACGATTGCGACTGCCGGACTCGCAGAATTCTGCGACGTATTCTGCGACCGGGGCGCATTCACGGTGGCCCAGGCGCGCACCATTCTTTCTGCGGGGCGAGCCTGCGGCCTGGTGCCGCGCGTTCACGCGGAACAGCTCGAACACACGGGAGCGGCGCGCCTGGCAATCGAACTGCATGCGGCGAGCGCCGATCATCTCGAGAAGGTCAACCGCAGCGACATTCGCGCGCTCGGCGTTTCGAACGTTGTCTGCACCCTGCTGCCCGGCTGCTGCTTCCATCTGGGCCTCGCGCACTATGGGCCGGCACGCCAATTGATCGAAGCAGGAGCAGCCGTTGGCCTCGCGACGGATTTCAATCCCGGCACCAGCCCCACGGTCAGTATGCCGATGATTCTCTCGCTTGCGTGCACGCAAATGCGCATGACGCCCGCTGAAGCCATTGCCGCTGCAACGATTAATCCCGCGTACTCGCTGCGCCAGCACGACCGCGTCGGATCGCTCGAAGTTGGCAAGTATGCCGACCTGGCAGCGTTTGACGTGGCCGATTACCGCGAAATCCCTTATTATTTTGGTGTGAACCTTTGCAGCCTGACGATGAAGCGCGGAGCGATTATTCACTCGAAAAACCTGTAAGCCGGGAAACGGCTGACCGAAGATCCTCTGAGGCCATGAAACGACTCGTCGAGTGTGTCCCGAATTTTTCCGAAGGCCGCGAGACGGCTAAGGTGGACGCCATTGTTGCCACCATGCGCGAAGTTCCCGGAGTATTTCTGCTCGACCGCGAAAGCGACACGGATCATAACCGCAGCGTGGTCACGCTGGCGGGCGAACCGGAAGCCGTCGCGGAAGCGGCTCTGCGCGGCGTGGGAAAAGCCGCCGAGTTGATTGATCTGACCCGGCACACGGGCGCGCATCCCCGAATGGGCGCGACCGACGTGGTGCCGTTTATTCCCATCGCGGGCGTGACGATTGAAGATTGCGTCGCGCTGGCAAGAAAAGTGGGCCGCGAAATCTGGGAGCGCTACCGCATTCCTGTCTATTTTTACGAGGCGGCCGCGCAGAGGCCTGAGCGCACCAACCTCGAAAGCATCCGCAGGGGACAGTTCGAGGGCTTGCGCGAGGAAGTGCTGCGCAACCCCGACCGCGCTCCGGATGTCGGCGAACCCCGCCTGCATCCGACTGCCGGCGCCACCGTGGTAGGCGCGCGCAAATTCCTGATCGCCTACAACATCAATTTGAACACGCCCGACCTGGAGATCGCCAAGCGGATCGGCAAGAACATTCGCTTTTCGAACGGCGGATTGCGTTACGTGAAGGCCATGGGTGTGGACTTGCGCGCGCGGAACCTGGCGCAGGTGTCCATCAACCTCACCGATTTCGAACAAACACCGATCCATCGCGTGTTCGAGATGGTAAAACGCGAAGCGGAGCGCTATGGGGTGACGATTGTGGGTAGTGAGATCGTCGGCC
>JBGPZR010000212.1:0-4736 GCA_041493845.1 Terriglobia bacterium
AAAAGAAAATTCTCCCTCGGCGGCAGTAAACGAATGCGTTCCGGGAGGATCGTTCAGGCTCAGGAAAAATGTTGACCAACCGTTTCGAGCTGCAATTTGCGCGAGGGCTGCGGCCGTCTGGCGCCCCGCTTCCTGCACGCCGCCGGGGCCAAGCAATTCCGGAAAGAGCCCGATGATTTGTTTCGCGCCTGGCGAGGACGTCATGGTGTGTGCAGAGTGGCGAGGAGATTCAAGATTCTTGCGCCAGCGTCTGTTCCGCCGGCCGCGATTTTCGCCGCAGAATCTCTTCGAGAATTGCCGCCAGCTCGCGCCCGTTGCGCTCCCAGGTATATTGTTGCGTTGTCGCGGCGGCTTTTTCACCCATTGTGGCGCGCAATTCTTTGTCTTCGTAGAGACGGCGAATCATGGCAGCGAGCGCGCTCGAATCCAGCGGATCCTTCAGAATCAATCCGTCAACGCCATTCGTGATGATCTCAGAGGCACCCGCCGCCGCGGAGGCGATTACCGGCAACCCACAAGCCATTGCCTCGGCGATAGGGAGTGCAAAGGCATCCTCCAGCGATGGGCCGGCGTAGGCATCCGCGGCGGCATAATAGAATTCCACGTCGCTTCGCGGCGGCAGAAAATGCACACGATCGTCAAGGTCGTAGCGGCGTGCGATCATTCGGAAAGGCGCAGGGTCATCTTGGCCCGCGATGAGCAAATCGATGGGGAGTTCTCGCACCTGAGCGAGTGCGCTGAGCAGAGTGGGAAGACCTTTGTTTCTCCAATCGTTGCCGATCAAGAGCACAACAAATTTGTCAGGCGAGATTCCGAGCGTTGTCCTCGCGCTTTCACGCAGGGACACCCGCCGGTCAGGATTAAAGACGCTATGGTCCAATCCCAGATAAATCACAGGGAGATGATCGCGTCGTCCGTAGAAGTGCGCCAGAGTCTCGGCCGTTTTTCGCGCGATCAGGATCAGTGTGATTCTCGAACGCCTGTAGGCACGGCCTTCCAGCCAGATGACCAGCGAATAATACAACCTGCGATGGAGGATTCGCAGCCACTCGCGTACCGGATGCCGCGCCAGGCTCAACCCGGATTGAATTTGTCGAACGTATTCTGCGAAGACGATATGGACCGAAATCGCATCGGCGTCGAGACAATTGGGACCGGGGCTGAAGGTGAGATCATGCCGCAGGCCGCGGAATCGGCGATCCCAGCCGCGCCACAGGCGGTTGGCTGCGAGCCACCAAATGAAATTGAAGAGGTGAGGGCCCGGAAGTTTCGGGATGCGATGCCATACGATCTTCGACAAATCGAGATCTTCCACATGCTGGCTATAAACATGAATCTCGAACGTCCCGGAAAGCTGCGTGATCCATTCCAGCACGCGGCGCTCCGTGCCGTGGCGTTTATCCAGAAACGGGGAGACGACTGCCAGGCGAGGTTTGTCCTTCACCGCGACACCTGTTGTTTTTCCTCTCGCATCACCATTAGAACCGATAGCTCGAATGACCGAGACTCAGGAATACCTGGCTTGGCACTCCGCTTAGACTGTTTCCTTCAACGCGCACAGGAAGATGCCGCCTGACGTGAGGAGCGGATGAAGCCAGCTTTTCGCCTTGCACGCCTCATTGGGGATGACAATCAATTGGCCGGCCCATTCGGCAATGCGATCAAACGAATCATATACACTGTAAGAATAGAACAGCCCATCTCCCTCGGTCAGGTTGTACCCTTTTCCACCTGTCTTGAGGTAGTTGACTATTCCCCAGAGGCCCGCCTTGTAAAGCGCTAGCTTCAATACGCGGATGGGCCAACTGCCAAGTCCAAATCGGTTCCCATCGATGATGATCACGCCCTTGCGCGCAACCCGCAACATTTCGGACACCACATCATTGGGGTTGGTTACGTGGTGAAGCATAGCGAAGGCGCAGACCACGTCGATGCTTGCATCCTCGAAGGGCAAAGCTTCACCGACGCCTTGGACGATGACTCCCCTGGGAATGCCCTTCTTCTCGACCGCTTGGTCAATTCGGGCTGCGACCGGCTCGACTCCCCGCACCGACAATTCGGGCATGTTGTCCATCAGATGTCGGATCGCCCGGCCAGTTCCGGCCCCGATGTCAAGAACAGTCCGCGCCTCGATCATGCGCAAGAATCCAAACACCAGCCGCAAGTTGACAGGATCATCATCGCCTTCGCCGGCATGCGCCGCGTCATATTCAGCGGCAGTGTCAGTGTAATATTGGCGCTGTAACAGGACGGCTTTATCGAGATTGCCCGGCATCTATCACCTCGGTCGCAATTCTGGTAAACCGCGTTGCTGCATTTCTCCTCTACACCTCGTCTCAGAACTGAAGCCCGCCCCGAGTTTGAGGCCTGCTGGTTGAGCTTATTGCGGGCGACAGCGGATTCCCCTTGAGCTCCGGCAATCGAAAAAGAATGCCCACCAGGAGCCACAAGTAAGCGTTGGAAACAAAATTTTGGTAAGGTGCAAGGCCGCCATACGTAAACGGGTAGAGTAGGAGAAATGCATACCAGAATATCGCGAATGCAATCGGGAAAAAGCGCGTTTGCCGCAGCCGCCGCACCACTCCCCAGGAGTGGTACAACAGCGCCCCCGTCCAGAGCAGCCACAAAAACGGTGCAATGATTCCCATCTCGATGATGAGTTGGCCGTATCCCTCTTCCACCCAGAGGTCGGGGGCGCGCTGCCCAAGGGCCTTCGAGACATATTGAATCCCCAGCGACGCCGTCCCAATTCCATTTCCAATCACCCAATTCGGCCGGGTGAATGCTCCCATCAGATTCGCAATCGGGTAATCCCAGGTTCGCGCCGATATCTCGTAGGCGGAACTGTTGGGATTGAGTGTCTCTGTGTAAAACGCCAGGCGCGATCCCGCTTCATTCGGAAAAAGTAGCAAAATGGCTGTCAGCCCTACTGCGGCCATGATGAAGTACCGCCGGATCGCCTTCAGCATGCGGTGGGCCTGCCGTTCTCTCCAGGGCGCGCCCCAAAGGAATCCAGCAGCCAGGACCACTGTGCTCGCAGTTCCGTACACCACGGCGGCGCGAGATCCACTCAACAAGATTCCTGCCCCAATCAGCCCGACGACGAGGAAAGTCATCTTGCGATTGCGGTGCGTGTAGTAGAGGAGATAGCCGGCGGCTGCGATCGCAAGAATCTCCATCATGGTCAAGAACAGGAAATATCGTCCCGAACTGACGAACACGGCCGTCGGGAGCGAGAGGATCTGGTTTGAGATCGGCGTAACGCGGTCCAGATGTCCGAGGTCGCGAAGCTCAGGCGCCAGCGTTGTTGGGTTCAGGAAACTGTGTCCCACGATTGCCTGTGTGATTCCGAGCGAGGCGATCACTGCGGCAAGAATCACATTCGCCATGAGGAATTTCCGCAGGTCTTCGTCGTTACGGATCAGGGCGTACCCGACATACATCAACGGGATGTAATAGAAGTAGAGTTTGAAGCCCAGCAAGCCATACAGAATGCTCGGAGAGTTCTGGTTGAAAACTTGCAGCGCCCCCAGCCAGAAAAAGAGACTGAGGAAGAGAAGAAATGGCGGCCGAAACATCTTTTCTCGTCCCTTGCGGATAGCCGCGAAGAAGGAGATGTAGGTCAGCAGGGCGAGAACGTCTTTGCCGAAAAAGAGCGCCGTATTATTGCCGAGGTACTTGCGGACCAAATCCTCGAAAAGCAGCCAGACCAGAAACATGTAAAATCCGGCGCGCCAGCTCCGCAGGACTGTAACAGCAACCACGCAGCCTGCAAATCCGAGCGTAACGAATGCCATCGACCGCATATCTTCTGCGGCGATTTTCCCACCCACTTGCCAGGCCAGCCACAGGGCGAAGCCAAACAACCCCAGCCCAATCCAGGCCTGGTTGCGCATCGCGGGAATGCGGGCATTCATCATGATTCTTCTACCTGCGGTTCAAGCACGATGACGTGATTGTCCCCGAATTTTGACTCACCGCGCACCATCCAGGAAATGCCGCGCATCGCCCAAGAATACCGCCGGCGCGTCCCCAGGTAGCCATTGGCAGGATGTAAATGGTGTTCCCGGACTTTGAGTCCTGCAATCGGAAGAAACTGTCGTTGGAAGAGATCCCAGAACACGGGCGAGATATGCGTCGGTTCACTCGTCTCATCCATCATGCGGATCTTTCCTGTCAGAAGAAATTTCACGCGCGCGGAGATGCTATCCACGTTTGGCGTCGTGATCACCGCCACCCCTCCGGGTTTCAGCAGCCTGCGGGCGTTGCGCAGCAAGCTGAGGGGAGCTTCGACATGTTCGATCACTTCCACCGCCGTGACCATCGAGAACTGGCCTTCCCCGAGTTGCTTGCTGAACCCAGCGTCATTCAGGTCCACTTCCTGGAACGGCAGCTCCGCCCCGAATCCGGAAGCATTTTTGTCAGCGCCCATCACCTCCCATCCCAGCGCCTTCATCCGCAGCGCAAGCAATCCGCTCCCGGCACCAAGGTCAATCGCGCGCTCGCCCGGCTTAACGAAACGAACCAGCACTTGATCCACGACGAAATCGTGGAGTCCCGCCATGGTGGTGGTCTTGAGTTCACTCGGATTCACCGGCGCAGTGCCTCCCGATAAAGCGATACATGCCCTTGAATCATACTATCGCGGTCGAAAACTTTCACGGCGCGCTCGCGTGCTGCTGGACCCAGTGACGCCGGCAAAGATGGGTTCTCCAACACTTTGCGCATGCATGCGG
>JBGPZR010000375.1:0-2858 GCA_041493845.1 Terriglobia bacterium
AGTGAATGAAGGCCGTCCCAATATTGTGGACCTGATCAAAACCGGCAAAGTGAATCTGGTGATCAATACGCCGCTCGGCCGTGAATCTTTTTACGACGAGAAATCAATTCGCCGCGCTGCGATTCGTTACAACGTTCCCTGCATCACCACGCTTTCCGCCGCGATCGCCGCCGCCCGCGGGATTCGCGCCATGGCCGGGCATACGGTCGAAGTCGCCGCGCTCCAGGATCTGCATCAACGCAAGAGCTCCGCGTCCCCCACTCCGGCCGACCGCACTTAAGGTAGAATGCCAGCGATGAACCTTCACGGAATCTTTCCGCCGGTCACCACTCCCTTCGGGCCCGACGGCGCAGTTGCGCTCGGACGGCTGCGCGAAAACATCGCGCGATACAACTGCATTGGCTTGGCTGGTTACGTCGTTAACGGCTCGACCAGCGAGTCCGTGCTCTTGCGCTGGGAAGAGGTCTACCGCATCTGGGAAACCGCGAAGGAAGCGGCGGCGCCCGGAAAAACTCTGATTGCCGGAACCGGCGCCGAATCCACCGCCGAAACCATCGAGCACACCAATCGCGCCGCTTCTTTCGGTTACGACGCAGCGCTTGTTCGCACGCCGAGCTTTTACAAGCCGGCCATGACTGAAAACAACTTGGCAGAGCACTACCTGCGCGTCGCTGACGCGGCCCGCATCCCGATCCTGATCTATACCGTCCCCATCTTCACGCACATTCAGGTTGAAGCGCCGCTCGTTGCACGCGTCGCACAGCATCCGAACATTATTGGGATGAAGGACAGCTCGGGGGACGTCCCGGGCGTCGCCAAAATCATCGCTGCGGCGCCGAAGTCTTTTCGCACGCTGGTCGGCTCGGCCGCAACGCTCTACGAATCTCTCGAAATTGGAGCGATTGGCGCAATTCTGGCGCTCGCCTGCGCTTTCCCGGAATTGTGCGTGGATATTTACGAAGCAGCGCGGGGCGGTGATTCCGCCCGCGCACGTTCCCTGGCGCAAAAATTGATCGCCCCGGCGAAAATGCTCGGCGCGCAATACGGCATCGCCGGGCTGAAGTACGCGCTGGACCGGCTGGGCTATTACGGTGGCCCGCCGCGCGCCCCGCTCCTGCCCGTCAACGAAGCCGCGCAGCGCGAGATTGATGCGATGCTCGCCGGCCTTGTCCCCGAATCCGCCGCACGCAATTAGTTCGCTTCCCTCACTCGCGCAATATGTTCCTGCCTGTGTATGCCGCATATCCCGACACACCCGCGAAATGTTGAATCGCCTGCGCCTGCCCGTCATCCAAAAGGGTGAAGTCGTCCGGGGTAAGCCCGGTGACGGGATTGCCATGGTGATCCAGCGCTACAATGAAACCCTTGGCCATATCTAGAATCGTCGCTAGTCGCCACGCAAGTCTCGAGCAAGCGGCGCACTTTCGATGTCGACCGCAACCATGCGATCGCCTTGCCGCGTCCCAAAGATTTACCTCGCTGTTCCTACCACTCTCTTGCATTTCATCCAGACCCATCCACCCGCGAACGCATCTGCCCCTTGCTAACTTCCTGCCGCCCCGCGCGTCCCACTTTGATTGCTGCTGTCGGAGGGCGCGTGTATCATGACTTCCTCCATGGAGTCTCACTGTCTGGCCTTCCGCGATCTCCCGCACACCACCAAGTTGTTCTCGACATTTATAGATGATTTCTCCCGCATCGGCCGTTACTACGCGCACCCGCCTACGGAAGCAGGCGTCTTCGCCGCGGCTCGCGAAGTTCGCCTTGCGCCGGAGAACCGCCGCGCTGTAGTCGAAGTCTTGCGCCAACAGAATCAACGCTTCGGATCCAGTTCAACAATTGATCCGACGACGGCAAGCAATCTCGATCGCCTCGCCGGTGGCGCCGTCGCCATCGTAACCGGCCAGCAAGTCGGCCTTTTTTCCGGGCCTGCCTACAGCATCTACAAAGCCGTGTCGGCGCTGCGCTGGGCGCAAGAAATCACGCGCCGCGGTGTTGACGCCGTGCCGATTTTCTGGCTCGCCACCGAAGATCACGACCTCGCCGAGGTCAATCACTCCGACTGGAACACGCGCAGCGGCCTGGCGCATTACGAATTGCCCGTACGCAAGGAAGATGACGGGAAACGAGTCGGCGAAGTGGCGCTGGGAGATGGCGTGAAGACTCTGGTGGAGAAAGCCGCGGAAGGCCTGGAAGGAGCCTCCGCCGAGGAGATAGCCGGCGCGCTGCGGGAATCGTACACGCCGCGCGACACCTACGGCTCGGCGTTCGGCAAGCTGATGGCCCGGCTTCTGGCGGGGCGGGGAGTCATTCTGATTGATCCGCTCGACGCGCGGCTGCACCGCCTGGCGGCGGGCGTCTATCGCCGCGCCCTCGATGAAGCCGATTCACTCCGCGATGCGCTGCTCGCGCGCTCGAAGGAGCTCGACCGCAGCGGATTCCACGCGCAGGTGAAAGTGACGCGCGAGACCACGCTGCTTTTCTACAACGTGGACGGCCGGCGGCAGCCGCTCCGCCGCCACAATGGAAACTTCTCCGCCGGCAAAGCCACCTTCACGCCCGACGAGCTCCGCGCCGCGATCGAAAAATCTCCGGAAGCCTTCACCGCAAACGTGCTGCTGCGTCCGGTGATCCAGGACACGATTCTTCCGACCGCCGCCTACATTGGCGGCCCCGCGGAAATCGCTTACATGGCTCAGGCACAGGTGGCTTATAAGGCCCTGCTGGGCCGTATGCCGGCGATTCTCCCGCGCGCGGCGTTTACGCTGGTGGAGCCGGCGACCGCGCGCCTGCTCACTAAGTACGGACTCGACGTGCGCGACGTGATTCGCGGGCGCCAGCATCTGCGCGCCAAGATG
>JBGPZR010000410.1:0-2533 GCA_041493845.1 Terriglobia bacterium
CTCGCTCGCCGCGGAATTTCGGATTCACAGGCCGCTGCCATCATCGCCTACCGGCGCCACGGCGCCAGCGACGCTGAAATTCTCCGCCGCTACTCAGGCTCCTAGCCTGCACCGGATTTTTCGCATTCTGCATTTTCTGGCTTTCACCTCCCCGGCCGGCCCGGTAGAATCTCTGCACCTTGAAACGCACGACACTTGTAGCGCGCTCTTGTCTCCTTCTCGCCGTCGTTTTTCTTATTTTGTGCAGCTCCGGTTGCACGGTTCCGCTCGCGCCCGGCTACCGCATCCTGAAAGAATCGCGCGAGATGCAATTTGTCGGCGGACAATCTCCCGAGCTGCGGATTCGCGCCAACTTCACGCTTGAAAATACCGGCAATGGGGAATTGAAATTTATCGA
Organism: Terriglobia bacterium; assembly: GCA_041493845.1. Taxonomy (GTDB): domain Bacteria; phylum Acidobacteriota; class Terriglobia; order Acidiferrales; family UBA7541; genus Palsa-295. Next base: position 398 of record JBGPZR010000410.1, read on the forward strand.
CGCAGCATTTCCGGATGAAAAAGAGTTCGGCCGCAGAAATCTTCGCGTGCAGGTAGATGGGCGCGACGCGGCGCTTTCACAATTGCCCGAAGAGTATCAGCACGACGCGCCGCACAAACTTCGGCTGGCGCTCGAACCGGCGTGGGCGCAGAAACAAAAGCGCGAACTGGTGATCGAGTACTCGTTGAGTTCCCCCGAAGATTCCGGCGCGCGCATCACTCTTGGAGAGAGCAGCTTTCATCTCGGATTCCGCGGGTGGTTTCCCGTCCCGCAGCCTCCCAAGCATGTGCTCGCTCCTTTTCCCAAGCGGCCGGACAAGACAGTGGTGACCATCCGCGTGCCACAGGATTTTCTCGTCCTCTCGCGTGGAACTCGGGCGGGCCGGAAGCAGCAAGCCGGCGACGTAGAGCATCGCTTCCTGCTGCGCAAAGATGATTTGGCGCCCTATGTAGTTGCAGGCCGCTACACGGAATCATCCTCACACCGCAAGCCGAACTCCACGATTTTCTGGACGATCGCGCCGCTCAAGGATGATCCCGCGGCCGCAGGAGATCGGATCGCAGCGGCGTGGAACGTCTTGCAAGCGGATTTCGGCCCCCTCGACAAAAACATTCGTGTTCCCCGCGTTGTCGAATGCGCGGGTTTGCGCGCGCACATCACCGGCGAGGAAGGTCCTGCAGCAGCCTCTTTTCCCGGCGGTGCGCTTGTGAATTCTGAGGCACTCGCGCTGGGAATCGGCAGCGAAGCATTTCTTGAAAAGGTGACGCACGCGCTGGCGCACAACTGGTTCGGCAGCGAATTGTATCCCACTTCTGGTGCGGCAATCGGTATGGGCGAAGGGCTCCCTGATTATGCAACCATCGTGATTGACGAAGCGCGCAACGGCAGCGCAGCCCGGAAGCAGCGCATCAGCGGGTTTTTGCGCGAGTACGACGCAGCACTGAAGCAGGCCGTCGAAAAACCGCTTGGCGTGACGACTCTGCTCGATCCGTCCGAGCAGCGGCGCATCGCCCTGGCAAAAGCGCCGCTTTTTTTCATCGCGCTCGAGGATGGCTATGGCGAAGCGCCCGTCCGCGCCGGGCTCAATCGCCTGGTCACTTTGCTTCGCGGCCAGGAGGCTGGCTACGACGACCTGCGCGCGGCGCTCGAGGAATCAACGGGGAAAAATATGGCGGAGCATTTTCGCGTCTGGCTCTATGGCAAAGGAATTCCGAAGGATTTTCGCGAGCGATACGAAACTGCCGACGAAACGCATGCTGAGCGCATCCAATAGCCGCTGCCACATCCACTTATGGAGGAAACGTGAAAGAAATCATCTCAACCGAAAAAGGACCCAAGGCGATCGGCCCGTATTCGCAGGCGGTCCGGGCGAATGGCTTCATTTTTATTTCCGGGCAGGGAGCTCTTGATCCCGCCACCGGCGCATTGGTGGAAGGCGGCATCGCGCAGCAGACTGCCCGCGCGCTCGACAATCTGAAAGCGATTATGGAAGTGGCAGGGTCGTCGCTCGATCACGCCGTGAAAGTGACCGTGTTTCTGAAAGACATGAACGATTTCGCCGCGATGAACGAAGTGTACGCACGCTACTTCCCGAAAAATCGGCCGGCGCGCACGACCGTCGAGGTGGCGCGCCTCCCGCTCGACCTCCGCGTTGAAATTGACTTGATTGCGCTCGCTTAGGCAAGGAGAAAACCGATGAGACGATTTCTCGCGCTGGGGTTTGTCGCTCTTCTTTTTGCCGGTGGGACCGCATCGGCCCGGCAGACTGCATCCTCCGATACCGCCAATTCAGAAGTGCGAAAGGCCGTGGACGCGGGGAATACAAGGTACATCGCGGATTTTGCAAAGCTGGACGCGGCCGCCCTCGCGGCCCTGCATGTTCTACTCAATCCGATGCTGCCCCTCGTCCGCAAGCAGAGCAGACCTTTGCAGCAAAGGGCTATTCGAGTCCGGCCGGACTCGCCGGGAATGGCACGCGACGCCGTTTTCAAAGGTCGCCTCCCGCTCACATTTCTGTAAGATGCTTCTGCAAGACTTGCTTCCGGGGTTCGCCTCCCCATCTCCTTCGGAAAAGGCAGCCTGCAGAATCGCTTTCCTCTGCGGACCGGAATGGCGCCCTTGCGGCGTTGTGCGCAA
>JBGPZR010000442.1:0-2214 GCA_041493845.1 Terriglobia bacterium
CTGCTGATGTCGCTCGCGCTACCCTACGATTCCGACGGCGGCCGCGATTTCTGCGGCGCCATCACCGCGCTTATGACCGGCGAATCCTACGCGCAGTCCGCGCGCATCGCGGAGCGCATGGGCCCCTTCGGAGGCTACCTGCGCAATCGCGAAGCCATGATTGACGTGATCCGCATGCACCGCGATTCGCTGCGGCCGATCAAGCCAGAAAACGTCCAGCCGTCGCTGCTGCGCGCGGCGCAGGATTCCTGGGATACGGCGCTGGCCCACGGCGAAAAGTTCGGCTACAAGAATTCGCAGGTCTCCGTGCTCGCTCCCACCGGCACCATCGGCTTCATGATGGATTGCGACACCACGGGCATCGAGCCCGATCTCGCACTGGTGAAGCAGAAGCGGCTCGTGGGCGGCGGCGTGATCAAGATCGTCAACAACACCGTGCCACAGGCGCTGATGAAGCTCGGCTATCCGCCGGAGCAGGTGGCGCAGATCGTGGATTACATCGACGCCAACGGCAAGATCGAAGGCGCGCCCGGATTGAAGGACGAGCATCTCCCCGTGTTCGATTGCTCGCTCGCACCGATGGGCGGCGGCCGCTCGATTTCCTGGAGTGGACACCTGCGCATGATGGCCGCGGCCCAGCCGTTCCTCTCTGGCGCCATCAGCAAGACCATCAACATGCCGGAAGAATCCACGGTCGAAGACATCATGGAAGCGTATATTGAGTCCTGGAAATACGGGCTCAAGTCCGTAGCCATCTATCGCGACAATTCCAAGCGCTCGCAGCCGCTCTCTGCTGCCGGCAAAAAAGACAAAGTCGAGGAGAAGGCTGCAGCTCCCGCGCCAGCAACGCAGCCGGTCCCGACACCTCCCGAACAGCAGGAGCTTTTCCGCGCCTCCGCACAGCGCCGCAAGCTTCCCAGCGAGCGCAATTCGCTGACGCACAAGTTCTCGATCGGCGGCCACGAAGGTTACATCACCGTCGGCAAGTACGATGACGGCAACCCAGGCGAAATCTTCATCAAGATGGCCAAGGAAGGTTCCACGCTTTCCGGCGTTATGGACGCCTTCGCCCTTTCGGTCTCGATCGCCTTGCAATACGGTGTGCCGCTCCGCGCGCTAGTGGACAAATTCGTGAATTCGCGCTTCGAGCCTTCCGGCTACACCGGGAATCCGGAAATCCACTTCGCCAAGTCCGTGGTCGATTATATCGGCCGTTGGCTCGGCGCGAAATTCATCTCGCCGGAGTATCTAGACGCCAGCATCGCACCGGAAAAGGAAGCTTCTTCATTAGCGCCCACCACTCCTGCAAAGGAGGTATTGACTCGCTTGGTCAAGCCGCCGAGTCCGAAAGAGATCAGCTATGACCGGACTTCGGACGATATGATCCTTGACGGGGTGGCAGTCCTGAAGGATGGGCGCAAGGTCACTTGGAGAGACGAAGACGCGCCGCTGTGCTCTGAATGCGGCATGCGCATGACCCCTAACGGGAGCTGCTACAAGTGCGCGAACTGCGGCAACACTTCCGGCTGCAGCTAAAGCGAACAATTTCGGTTCAGGATCTTAGAGGGCGTTCCGGCCAGAGGAGTGTCCTTTTCATTTCCAGCGATTCCACTCGGGTCTCCAACTTCGTATCGGCGGTGCTATGATGGGCCGCGCGCGAAAAATTTTCTGCGAGGGCGCATGCTGCGCACGCGTCAACTCATCCCGCCACTCAGCCTTCACGCACCGGACGGCCGCACCGTCCGCGCATGGGATTTCAAACAGAAGAAGAATCTGGTGATCGTGTTTCTCGACGCCGATTGCGCGTTGTGCGCAGATTTTCTGTGGCAACTCGCGGCGCGCGCGGCTGACCTGCGCGCGAAAGAAACCGTCGCGCTGGTTATATTCCTCGCGCCGCCCCCTGCTGCGCTCACAGATTCTCTGCCGAAAGACATCATCGCCGGGTGCGACATGTCGGGCCACAGCGCGCGCGCCTATCTCGGCGACGATGCGTTTTCCGCGCGCGGCCTGGTGCGCGGCGGCGTTTTCGTCGCCGACCGTTACGGTGAGCTCTTCGCGCAATGGCCGCTCGCCGCGCACAAATTTCCCGCCCTCGAGGAAATCTTCCGTTCGCTCGACCAGATCGAAATGGCCTGCGAAGAGTGCAGCACGCCGCTTTGGCCTGCGGAGAGCTAACGAATTTCCTGCCGAAGAAATTGCGTACTCTTCGCAAGC
>JBGPZR010000342.1:0-3189 GCA_041493845.1 Terriglobia bacterium
CGCCAGGCGCGCTTGCCGGTGGCCGCGTCATAAGCGTCAATAAATCCGCGGATACCATACTCGCCGCCAGAAATTCCGACGATTACTTTGTCCTTCACCACCAGCGGCGCGACCGTGAATGTGTACCCAAGCTTGTAATCGGCGGCTTCCACGTCCCAGACGACGTTGCTGGTTTTCGCATCGAGCGCCACCACGTGGGCATCGAGCGTGGCCAGGAAAAGCAAATCGCCCAGCGCCGCAAAGCCTCGATTTACTCTGCCGCAGCACGCGGGGATTTTCACGGGCAGGTTCCGTTCGTAACGCCAGATGGCGCGGCCGGTGCGTGCATCCAGGGCGTAACCATGATCGTCCGGCCCGGTGAAATACATGATTCCGTTGATCACGAGCGGCGTGGTTTCAAACTTGCCCGCAAGCTGAGTTTGGAAAACCCACGCTGGCGCGAGCCGCGACACGTTCGTTGTGTTCACCTGCTGGAGTTCGCTGTAGCGTCTTCCGGAATAATCGCCGCCGTAGGTGAGCCAGTTTTCAGGCTGACGCGAAGAATGGACAATCTGGTCGTAAGCCACTTGCGCACGAGCGCTGCCGGAGAAAAGTGCGGCGAGCGAAGCAGCCAGGAGAAGAAAACGCAGCTTCATTATTTTTTCTTCTCCGCTGCGGAACCGCGCAGACTGTCCAGATAGGCCACCAGATCGCGCAGTTGCTGATTGGTCAGGATGTCTTCGTCGAACGCCGGCATCAATGATTTACCTTCGTGAGTCACGTCGCGGAGATCCTTTTTCAAGTACGAGCGCAGATCCTCTTGCAAATCCATAATCTGGATCGAAAACGTGTCTTCATTCCGCAGGACGCCGCGGACTGTCTTTCCGTCCAGAGTCACAACGGTGACGGCTTCCGCCTCATACGGCCACTCTTTTCCCGGCTCCGTCTGGCCCGGGGCGAGATTCTTGTTGGGGTTGCGGATTTTGTCAGCCAGGAATTCCGGCGAGCGCCTGCTGGCAACGCTGGAGAGATCGGGGCCCACGCGGCCACCCTTGCCATTGACCATGTGGCAGAGCCAGCAATTGCCGTCGCCCTGAAAAATTCCTTCACCGGCCTTGCGATCGCCGGGAACTTGTTTGGGCGCTGCCCGCGTCAGGCTGCGGAGATAGGCCGCGACCTCCCATGCTTCCAGATCCGTCAGATCGTTCGCGGGCATCAGCGTTCCGGGGATGCCATTGAGGATGTTATGAAAAATCTCGGCGTCGCTGCTGCCGTGATTCCAAACGCCGCGAGTCAAATCAGGGCCGCGGCTTCCGCCGCGAGCGCTTAGTCCATGGCAGAGAGCGCAATTGCCTCGAAAAAGGAACGCGCCTTCCTGAATTTCTTTGGGATTGCCTGCGAGCGGATTTTTCAGCTCTTGGGCTTCGGCAATGGAGGAAGTCTCTCGCGGCAACACACCAGCGGTAGCGAGGGCCGTGCAGACTGCAATGATTAGAAGGATTGCACTTCCCGCTTGACGACGGCAACGCTGATTTTCAGTCATGTTCCTGTCGAATGGAAGATTTCGAATCGCCTTCCGCGCAGCGGAGTGGATTCTAGCAAATCCGCGAGTGGCCCGCGCAGATTCCTAGTCACCGAACGCAGGCGAAGGCACAGGGAAATTGAGCTGAGAATGCGGCTCCGCCCCAGCCCCAACGCGCATTTGCATGGGGTGGTTCGTGAGGATTACTTTGCCGCCGCTACGCGCGAAGACGTACACCGTCTTTGGATCAATGCCCTTGAGGGCTTCTTCCGCGTCAGATTCTTCGAGGAAAAAATAAACGCGGGTGGGGCCGTTCCAGAGGTGCGCGAACGATTCGTCGTCTTCGAAGACATGCGGCGCGTCGGGAAAGAACGAGCCGAACCACAGATCCGCCCTCCGGCCGTTCAGCATGTGCACGGGGATCCCGGTATAAAAGTTCAGCGTGGAGCCGAACTCATAATCGTGGTAGATGACGATTGTCTCGCCCGGCTTGTACTGCTGCTTGATCTGGAGCGCCAGATTCTTCGAAGAAATCACCGGCGAGAAGATCAGGTATCCCTGATACACGGCAAAGATCACCGCCACCATCATGCCCGCGAGCGCCAGATTCGCTTTCAACGCATGCCCACGCCGCCGCAAGATCCAATTGAGTGCGTTGCCGACAAGGAGCGAAACGCCGAGGATCCACAGCGGCGAGCGGAACATTCCGAAAGATTCGATGGTCAAATCCTGCATGTGGCCGAGAGAAAGTTTGTACTGCCCCGGATGTTGCGTGAGCACGTCGCCGAGATCCGTCCCCGGCGGAAACGGCTTGGCCTGCGAGAGAATCGCAATCGTGGCGATGAACACAGCGACGCCGATGACCAACATGACGGCCGAGGCGATTCTGCCGGCGCGCCGCTCGCGGCTCGCTGCTGGCGAATTCGATTCGCGTTCGAGCCAGCCGGCAATCAGCAGCGCCAGCGCCGGAACGGCCGGAAGAGAATAGTATTCCTGGCGGCTCGAGAAGCTGAAGAACGCGACGATCAATACAGCCCAGGTTCCGAGCAGGAGATTGGCGCGCGCGCGCTGGTCGAGCCCTCCGCGCCAGGCGCGCACGCGGCCAGGAATTTCTCTCAGTGCGGGAAGCAGAAACGTGCACCAGGGAACGATCCAGAGCAGGAGGAGTCCGTAGAAAATCAGGAGCGGCACTTTTCCGTAATCGTAGGGGACCCGCTTGTTCAAATAGCGCATGAACTGTTCGTTCCAGAAGTAGAACCACAGGAAACCTTTTTGCGGGCCACTGGGCTCCGCGGGATTGCGGATGGCGGCAAGGATGTGCCACGGCGCGGCAACCGCGAGAAACACAAGGGCGCTCGAAAACAATCGCAGCCTGGCCAGTTTGCGAAGCTCTCCCGTAATGAGCAGGAACACGAAGATGATCATCGCGGGGAAAGCGAGGCCGATGAGGCTTTTCGTGAGGACATTGAGCGCGACGGTGACCGCCAGGCCCCAGCACACCCATCGCGACGGATTTTCCTGTTCGCAGGCGACCCAGAAGAGATAAATGCTGGCCGTGAGCCACACCACCACCCAAACGTCCGGAATCATGAAGCGCGTGAAAATATAAATCCCTGGCGCCGTGCCCATTATGAGCGCGGCGTACAGGCCGCCCTCATTTCCAAACGCGCGCCGGCCAAAAAGGAACG
>JBGPZR010000432.1:0-2300 GCA_041493845.1 Terriglobia bacterium
ATTACAACGTATGCAACCTCGGCGGCGAAATGAAAGATCCGGAGCAAAATATCCCCCGCGCGATTTATTTTTAAATCTTTGGCATCGCCGTCCTTTATCTCGCGATGCAGACGAGCATCCTTGCCGTCATCCCCTGGCAGGAGGCGGCCAACTCGCCCTTCGTTGTCAGCCTGTTCGTGGAACGCACCTTTGGAATGAACTGGGCCACGCTTGCGACGGCCTTGATTCTCGTCCTGGCCTTCGGCTCGATTTTTTCCGCCACCCTGGGTTACTCACGCGTTCCCTACGCCGCCGCCCTCGACGGAAATTTCTTCTCCATCTTTGGCCGCGTCCATCCCACCAAACACTTCCCCCACATTTCGCTCCTCGCCCTCGGGGCCACCTCCATGTTCATCTGCCTCTTCTTCGGCCTCTTCTCCGTGATTCGCGCCATCCTGGCCATGCGCTGCCTCATCCAATTCGTGGGCCAGGCGGTGGGACTGCTCCTGCTGCACCAGCGCTGGCAGGCCGACCGCTGGCCCTTTCGCATGTGGCTGTATCCTGTGCCGGCGCTGCTCGCGATCGCAGGTTGGATCGCGATCTTCATTTCGACGGGGCGAAAGCCGATGCTGGCATCGCTTGCGGCGATGGCAGCAGGTATCCTCGTATATCTGGGGCGCGCGCGGCTACTGCGGCAGTGGCCATTCGAGGAGGTCGCTTGATTAAGACGTGTCATGCACGATTGCGCGCGCCTGTCATCGCTGTGCTTCTCGGCGTGCTCGCAGCACCCGCGCTCGTGCCCCGCTTTGCGCGCGCCTCAGCGCAATCGCTCCCCGAAACCGTCGAAGCCATCAACAAGTCGCGCGTCTCGACGCGCATCCTTTTCATCACCGCTCATCCCGACGATGAGTGGTCTAGCCTGCTCACCTATCTTTCGCGCGGCCTGAATGCCGACGTCGCGCTTCTCACCATCACACGCGGCCAGGGCGGACAAAACGCCATCGGCCCGGAACAGGGCGGCCCGCTCGGCGCCATCCGCACCGAAGAATTGCTGGCCGCGGGGAAAAACTACGGCGTGCGCCAATTTTTCACCCGCGCTCCCGATACCGGTTACTTGAAAAGCCCGGAGCAGGCCATAAAGGTCTGGGGCGACGTCGCGCTCGAAGACATGGTGCGCGTGATCCGCACATTCCGCCCGCAAGTGGTGATCAACGGGTGGGGCGGCGTGCACGGTGGACACGGGCATCACCAGGCGAGCGGCATTCTTACGCCGCAGGCGGTTGCCGCGGCCGCCAATCCGAAAATGTTTCCGCAGCAACTTGCAGAAGGGCTCGCGGCATGGAAAGTCTCTCTAGTAGTCCGCCCCGCGCGCGGCAGCACAGCAGGCGCCGTCGAGCTCCCCACCAACGACGTATCGCCGCTCTGGGGAAAGAGCTACGTCGAGTTGGGCATGGAGGGCCATGCGCATCATCGCTCGCAGGGCACGCCCGCATTTTTCGGCAATTCATTTTTCCGCCGCCCGGTATATCTCATCCGCGAAAACGAGAAGGGCGATCCCGCCGGCGGATTCGACGCGAAGCTGCTGGCCGAACCAATCGCCACGCTCGCCTCGCGTTTTCCAAATTTTCAATCGCTGATCGCGCCGGCGCTCGCTCGCGCCGACGAGCAGCTTGCCGCAGCGCGCAAGTCCGCGCTCGTGCTCGACCGCCCCGCCGCCGCGAAATCGCTGGCCGAGGCTGGGAACGCCGTCGCGGGCCTACAGCAACAAATTTCGAAGCAGGGCGGTGCGGAAGCAGCGGGCGCCGTGTGGGAGCTCGATCAACTGAGGAAGAAGATCGATCTGGCGCTCGTTGACGATGTGGCGCTCACCATTTTGGCGCAGGCGGAGCGGCATGAGCTGGTCGCAGGCGAAAGTTTCACGGTAGAGGTTACCTTGCCCGGACGCTCGGCTGTTCCAGTGAAGTGGACGCTCGATAAATCGAATTTGCTGCTCCCGCCGGGCTGGACCGCAACTCCGGGCGACTCGAAAGAACCCAGCATTTATCACTTCACCGTGAGCATTCCCGCCGACGCGAAGCCTCCCAGCTCTCCCGGCGACGCGATCCTGCCGTATCTGCCGCCACTGGTGCGCGTCGAGCTGCGCGTGAACTTGGACGGATATTCATTCCCGATCGCGCAACCAGTGGAATCCGTCGAAACCGCCACCACGGGCATACATACCTATTCACTCGAATTGGTTCCCGCCGTCACTTTGACGGTCGATCCGCAACACGTGATGGTGCCGCTCGAGCGCGCAGTGGAGCCTGTAAAATTGCTCGCGC
>JBGPZR010000046.1:0-9883 GCA_041493845.1 Terriglobia bacterium
ATGTCCACCTTCACGTCCTTCACTGCCGATTGTACCTGCTCGAGCGTGGGCTGTTCATTCCCCGACAGTGCCGACGCAGGATTTGCCGAATCCGCGCCACCTGTTGCCGGCGCAGCACCACCTGCAGGCGCTCCGGCCGCCTGTACCGTGCCCGAGTTGGTGGTTTGCGCCGGTTCGGGGAGGGCTAGATTTTGTGTGAGATAGGAATTCAATTCCGTGCGATCCAATTGCACCTGGCTCGACTGTCCCGCGGCCCTGGCCTGGTCCGCGGCAAGGAACTTCTGTTCCACGCGCGCCGCGGCTGCCGGATCGTAGGGAATCTGTGGCGCTGGTGATTTCCGCAGCACCAGCCCGAGCGTCAGCACCAGCCCCACGAGGCTCGTCCAGCTCAGTATGCGATAAAGCTTCTTGAACAGTGCCGGGTCTGCCATGGTGCCTCCAATTCGAATGCGGCCTTGCCCCGCCCGGGATAACCGCATCTACGCGCGCCACTGCGTCGGGCCAGGGTGCCCCGCAACATCACTAGCTCGAGTCTAGCAGTGCACGTAGCCTGATTCTCCGCCGTGCCGCCTCTTAGTTCCCAATGCACCACTGAACGAAGGTACAGGTGTCATGTATACTGATAGAGGACGTACAGCAGCTGTATATGCGTCCGGCACACTGCGTCGCGTTCTACTCACGCCCAGACGCAATCGCCTGCGCCCGCTCCCGATCTCCATCCGCATACGCCGAAGTTGAACTGGAAGATCGCCACCCTCACCAAGACGATCCTCAACCGGTGTTACATGTCCCCCCCAGCAGCTCCATGATCCGCATCAGAGTCTGGAGTCAATTCTTCTTCTGCCGTTAGAGCGCGACTCAACTACCACATCGATCTCCGTGCGTTGTTTTAAGTAAGCCTGCTAGGGTCGTGGAATTCAGCATCACCAAACCCATTCGCAGACGGCGGACTCAAACGGAAAACACACGCAGATCATCAAGACAATCACCAACGGAGGTTGCACGGTCGATCGACCAGTCACACCCAGGCCATGCGTGTCCGGCCCCGAGCAATCTCTGCTTCTTCGCCGCGAGATTCGCCTTCGCCAACAATCGTGTGCCGCGCATTCGGCAGGCCTGCCACAATTTGGAAACCGAACATCACGCCGTCCCGCCGTGCACGCGAAGTCGAGTGAAAAGATCACCTGAATCATCAAGACCATCGCCATCGAGCATCACACAGCGGACCAGCCACGCAGCCTCAAGACCAGCCTCTGGGTGCAGCAGCAAATCCTCTGGGACTACATCGATGAGCGAGATTGACTGAGACTTGGCAGGCTTGACGCCACCCTGATGGGGCAAAACTTACACTGCCCAAGCCCAGGTGCGATGAATTCCTTGAAAGAACACAATCTGTCCCAGTCTGTCCTGGTCCGTCCCAGTTGGTCACAGTTGGTCACGGTCGGTCCATCCCCTCCTTCCCAGAAAGCAGGCGGCTCCGTTGACATCCATCTTTCTTACCTCGTTCCTTGACCCGTACCCCACGAGTCTCTGCAGCACACGCCTGCCCTGAGTTCATCGAACGGGTCCCGGCCCGGTCGCGTTTGTCGGGACTGACGTGAGGCTTTTCGATTTGGCCATTGCCAGCTACCCGACGCCGTGAGGACGATCTCAACAAGGCCAAGGCATGTTCATCTTCCGACGTGATGTCGCAACGTCCACACTTTCGCCCGACCTCACTACCCCACGGTAGCCGGCGATGCAAATTCCTTAAGTTGCGTGTCTCCTTCCTCGCCAGGCCATAAAAGAGAAAGGATGCACAGACCACCAACCATGACTGTCCGGCTAAGAGTTGAACATTTGCAATTGGTTGCAGATATCCGGTCGTTCGGAACGCGCCGCAGTTTGCGTAAGTATTTGACTCAGGGGGACTTTCTCGAACAAGGAGACGCTCAGGATTTGCAGCATCGCGTAAAGTTCCAAGTCCAGTCCAAGACGCTTGCGTACGATGGCTACCAGCACGTAAACAGCGATGGCGGTCCAAATTTGTGTCTTGACCGCGTTCTCCGACACTCCGTAGAAAGCCTTGATGCGCAGATGCTGCTTGATCCATTTGAAGAACAACTCGACCTGCCAGCGGCACTTGTAGAGTTGCGGAATGGTGAGCGTGGGCAAGGAAAAGTTGTTGGTGAGAAAAATCAAATGGCGATCGGTCTCCCGGTCGCAGTAGCGGATGCGGCGCAAATTTTCGGGATAGCCGTGCAGGGGGTAGAAACTCACCAAGCGGATGGTTTGATCGCAGCGCAAGCCGGTGCTCTTGTCGACGGCCTGAGAAGCCACGCAGCGAAAGCGAAAATCTTTTCGCGCGCGAATGATGAAGAACGCCAGGCATTGCGTCAGGGTGTAGAGACGCGCGAAATCCAAGTACGCGCGATCGAGAAGGTAAAACGCGCCGGGTTCCGGCAGCAGTTGATCGAAGACGCGGATTTCGTGGATTTTGGCTGGTTTTATATCGATTCCGACAGGAATGTTGCCGCGCAGATCGAGCAGCGTGTGCATCCTGACGGCAGCATTCAGCCGCCGGTAGCGGGCCCAGGGAAAGAGCGAGAGACACAGATCGATGGTCGTGCAGTCCAGTGCATAGGCCGTTTCTTCCAGCTCGACACCCAGCGGATCGCCCGCGTACAACGGCCGCGCCATGGTGATCAATTCGCGAGCGAGATCGGCGAAAATGCGCCAGTCGCGAGTTTCGTTGGCGTCGGCCAGCGTGCTGCGAGAGATGTGACCGCGAATCCCCAGGTGATACAGCTTCCCACCGAGAGCGCGCAGACAGGTTTCGATGTCGCGCAAACTCTCGCGATAAGTGAGCTGCGCAAAAGCCATGCAGAGAAACTGGTCCCAGCAAGAAAAACTCCGGACCCGGTAGTGGCCTCGATAGCGCGCCACGCAACCCCGGAATTCGTGAGCGGGAATGAAATCCATCAACTGCGCGAAGACTGTCTTGCCAGAGTTCATCTCCCATCCCTCCCCGCGGAGAAGGATGGGGAATGGAGCCTTCCCAAATCAAATCGAAAACGCAACTCTTCGCGGATAACTTCATGTGTGCTAACAGCTTGGCAAAAATCTCAAAATGCTCAACCGGACACTCATGACCACCAACAAATCATCATCATCGCGCTGTCACTACAGCACATCAACTTCACCCCCGTCTCGTCATTCGTTTAATCGAAAGGTTCGGCGAACGTCTCCACATTTTCCGCTAATGAATATTTTATGTTGGGCAAAGACGAGAGGGAACCTAGCGGCGAAGTGTGCTGTGAGTTGTGGTCCAACGAACTGCCGGGGAGAGCCGAAGGAATCGTGCAACGGAGCAACGAAAATGGACAAGGCGAGACGTAATGGAGCTGCGCGAGAGGGAAAGAGCGTGAATCGTGATGGGGAAGGTTCAGGAGGGGAGGGGAATAAAGATATCGCGAGAGCGCAGGTCGCTCAAAAAGTTGAGCGATCGAGGGGGAGCGCGATGTCGAGAACATTCCGGGCGAGCAAGGGGGACTTGTTGAGCACGCGAGAGGAGCTCGAAACGGGAAGGAACCGCCGGAGCTGGTGGATACAGGAAGGAAAGAAATGGGAGCAAATCTCTGCGAAACACGGGAGCAGCAAAAGGGACATTTCGATCGCGAGAGAGGGCTACGAAACGGAAAGGCAGCCGCGGAGGCAAGAGGATAGAGGAAGAGCAAAACGGTGAGGGAGACTTCTCGCGAACGCCGGTCGACCAAGAGGAAGAGCGGCGGGGACAAAAAAAGGTTTGTCAAAACACAGGTCGACCAAGGCGGAGAGTGCGTGTCTGAGAAAGGAGCGCAAAAGGCAAAGGAGGCGGATGAATCAGCAGATTCCAGGCAAGAGAGAAATGGGAGGGAGGTGTCACTCACACTCCGCTCGAAGATGAGGGGCATGTCGGGCGTGAGAAAGGGACGAGAGATGTCGTGAGGATTCGGGGCGAAGAAGGAGCGGAAGTTCGGCGCGGGAAAAAAACGCTGGCCGATAGACACCCGAATGAAGGCTTGGGAAATGCAGACTGGAGAAATTCGAGCATGGAAACCCGGGGATAGATGAATGCCAAAAGCGGGGAAAGCCGAGGCCGAGGATTCGGTGGAGGTCCTTGGTTGAGCAAAAACCCAATTAAGGTAGTCACGATGCGGGAACGCTCGACCCAGTTGAAAAGTACTCGGCAGCAAGAAACAACCGCGATCATCATGATCCCTCCACGGAGACCTTGCCAGCGAGATACGGCCTCGAGCATTGCGAATTTTCCGAACAGTGATTGCGTGCAAGCAAAGAACGAGATCAGTGTCGCAATCGTATGCGAAACGCGCGGAGACACGGCTTCCTGCGAGCCCTTTCCGCAAGCGATTTCCTGTGTTCATGAGGCACCGGGACCGTTGCACTCAGCGGCCTGGATTGCCTCGAGCAAGAGGAACAGTTCGATGGTGGAAACAGGCACGGCGGAATCAAAGCTGAACGCTCGGGATGGAACGGCACTGGAATGCAGGAGCCGCAAACGCGGCGGCGATTGAAGACGTGAACGAGGTTGAACAGAGGTGGCCATTGGATCTGAACTTCTCAAATGACTGCGAATTGTGTGAGGGGCCATTTGCAAGAGCCCGATGTGAATCAAGTGGTGAAGGAGTGGTGTTGAGATTGGTTCCACCGAGTGATTTCCGAGGCAGTTCTACGTCCCTGTGGCAATGCGGAACCGATGTAATTGAATGTGGCGCAACGGCGGACGCTGCGTTGCAGAGGGCCGCAATTCTGAATGGCGGCAGCGGCGACCGAGTTTCTGGGGAGGCGCTTCCTCTCCCGGACCAGAGCTCGCGACAACTAGATTCCGGCCAGGGCCCGCGCGGACATACGCAGTGTGAGTATCACAATCGGTCGACGAAGACTGCTGGACGACCATTCCGGCGGCTTGCGGCTTCCCGAGGGCTGCGAGGAGATGTGTTTCCGAGCAAACGTCTGAGAGAGCGGCTTTCTGGATGGCAATGTCGTGCAGATTTCGGCGGAGTATTTTTGTCTCCACTCCTACAAATCGCTCAAGGGATCGCAGTGCCCCCGCAGCGACTTCGTCTTGCAGGACGCCGCCAATGGTTTCGGGTTCAACAGACGGATCCTGAGCGTAGCTCAGTTCTTCGAACAACAATTGTTGGTCCGCGGGGTGATCAACTCCACGAGGCAGAGAATGTTCATGCAAAACACTCGCGCGCCCAACGCGGCGGGCCCGACCAGAGCTCGCAGTGCGCTCCTCAGATGATGATTCCTGGAGTTCTTGTGAAAGGTGGAGGGCCCCTTCCGCGGTTTGCAAGACTCGCGCCGCAGTTCTGGGGTCTGGGGCAGGCTCCGAGAGTTGTGGGACATCAGGTTGCTGATCCGCCGTGTCGGTTCTACGGCGCTCGAGGACCCAACGAGCGATCCGCGCTTCGATTTCGGCTTCGACCCAGTCGTCCACAACCTGGCGAATTTCCTTGCGTAGGTTGGCCACTGCGTTCAGCCGCGACAGTTCGAACGATTCGAGAGATGTGTTTGACGACGTGACTAGATACTCCAACGGCGGATGGGCAGAGCCCATGGTAAAGCCTCCCTGGTTTTTGGCCCCCAAAAGGAAGGAGGGAAACAAGCGCGGCGGGAGGATAACACTCCGAATACGTAACGCAATAGTACCAGAGTAGCAGTACCTTGTCAGAGCGCTGCCGAAAGATGACCCAGGAGGCCTGGACGCGATGATGACGAAAAGCCCCCGCACAACGTCCGCATTTGCCGATGACGAGAGTGCGAAAACAACGCGAGCGGCCCTTGTAGAAAGAGCAGAGGGCGGGACGAGACTGCGGTCATTTGCGGGGTGCAGTCCGAATGCAGTCGGGAGGGAGGCATGGATCGAAGGTCCCTCAGGCACGCAGCGAATGCAGTTCAGACAGCGATCGATTGTGCAACGAAAGCACATCGCCGCTACAAGCGGGAGTACATGCGCCGCTGGCGATCTGATCCCCGCAACTTAGAGCGCGAACTTCACACCCGTTTGAGGGCTGAGCTCACTCGAAGGGTGGGGCCGATGTATGGGGAGCGCCGGTTGTATTTAAACCGGCGCAGCCAGCCGGTCTGCGGGTTTTGCTGGCAGCGGGCGCCGATAAAGATACAGGAGAGGCTGCGGGTTTCCGAGGCGGCGCGGGGTGGGTACGTGAAGGTGCTGATTCCGTGCTGTGGCGAGTGTTGAAGAGGAGAAAGCGGCTGGAGAAATTCTAGGATCTCAGAGCGAATTGAATACGCATTTAGAGCCGTGAAGCGGCGGCTTCCCGGTGTGGGCTAGAGAGATGCGAGGGAAGAATTTCAACACGGGACTGCGCGGCGTGCTCTTCGAAGCACGGCATTATGAGCGGATGGGGGCTGCGCTCTGGCTCTATGGCTGGCTGGTGCTTCGGCAGACGCATCAATCGGGGTCAGACGGCTGGGTGCTGGGTGGCGCGCCCATCAGCTATCGCGAGATTGAGGAAGAAACCGGCTTCCCGCGGAAAACGATCGAGCGTTGGATGAGGACGCTGCGAACTCACGGCTACATCGAAACACAGGCGACGCAGCGAGGGGTAGTCATCTGCATCAAGAAAGCAAAGAAATTTGCACAGCCCAACCTCAAAAATGAAGGTGGTCCCCGTAAAGTTGCGGGGAGAGCACCTCAATTGTGCGGGCGCGTCGAGGCGAAAAGCCCTTCGCATCAGCAACCTACTGCCCGGATAGGTAGTTCATCAGTAGCAGGATTAAAAGATAAAGAACTGCTGGCGGCGATTTGCACAGAAGTGCGAAGGCAATTGCAAGACAAGACGGAAAACCCCTCCGGTCTAAGTGAAAGAGAAAAGCCACCGCAAAATCCCTTCCAAGCGTGGCCGCATGACCGACCACAAAACTTCCATTACGACTTGCGCGCGCGCCAAAGGCTGCTTCGAGCCGAACGGGACGAAGAAGTGCGGCGCGAACTCGCGGTGGGCACTGGCCCGGAGGTGAGACGCTCATGAAACTATTCACCAGATTGCGCAGAGAAGTAGGCAGCGGAGGAATCGTTCCCCGTGGCTGGCAGATGGCCTGGTACGAGCCACGGCGGCGGATCGGCGTGTATTACCCCGCACCGCTCAACTGGGTATTGCGCGCACTGCGCGAATTCGGCTACCGGCTGCGGATCGCGCTGCGTGCACCGGGAATGGAACACGCGCAGGTGTTCGAGATGCAGCGAACGCATCGCGAGAGGGAACGCCTGGCTGAAGAGTATGCGCGGGGCTACATGTCAGGCTGGCACGAATGCTTCCGGGCATGCCTGGATGCGGTCGAGGACGAGATCGCGCGTGTGGACGACGCATTCGATGCTTCCTCGTGGTTTCCCGCTGAGACCAAATCACGTCCAAAAAACTAAAACCAAATATTGAAGATCGAAAGTCGAAATTGCAGCGCGGTTTGATGGAGCACCCATGAAAGCTGCAGACATTTTTGATATTTGCCATTCACGCTACCGCGGACTCCGTGAATGGCTGGCGGATTCGACCGGGAATGTCCGGGCGCTGGCGCTGGGCACACCTTCGGCCGGCTACCAGTGGCGCCCGGAGCACGCACGCGCCTCGGAATACGTGGCGGATTACGAGCGCATCGGCCGCCAGGCGCTCAGGCGTCCCGCATGGAAGGGTAGGCTGAAATTGTTTGAGATTTATTTTTTACAGGCTGTGGAATACCGACGGGCCATCACGCAGGTAGGCGTGGCGCCTGGAACATTCGATTACTGGGTGGGGGAGGTGAAACGCGTGGTGGGCCGTGAATGCTCGCGCACCGGATTATTTCCACCCGCGCGCTACTTTCATTCCTGAAGGGCGCGTGGTGGCAAAATGGCGGCACAACCAGGAATCAGCGATTGGAGAAGCGCAGTGCGAACAGGCGCGTGGCCAGGGTGCGCAGGATACCTCCGAGGCTCATGAAGGGTAGAAAAAGAATTTGCAGGAAGGCCTGCGCGCGCGCGGCGAATTTCGCCCACCAGACGCGGTTTTCCTCCTGCATGGCGCGCTCGAATGCCTGTTCCCAATAGAGCGCGAAACAGGTTCCGCATTGTTCACAGACGGTGCCCGTGCGCTGCTCGTGCCAGCATTTGGGGCAACGATGGATCAGGATTTGGTGGCAGCTCGTGCAGAAGTAGGCGGTGCCGGGGTTGGCGCGCCCGCATTTTGGGCAAGTCGTCGTTTGCAGATCCACCGTCATTGGCTGCGCTTCTTTCGTGTTAAGACTGGCGCTCTACAACTGGCGCTTTACGACTTGTAGCGATCGCGTGAGATCAAGAGCGATCGTATCAGCGGGATGCCCAGCGTGAAGGGCACCCAGAGAATGTTTTTTAGGAGCGTGGAGCGCTGTTCTAGGCGTTCGTGGAACTGGTCGGCTTCCGCTTTCTTGCCGGCTAGGACTGCTCCAACATATTTCAGAAAATCGATGCCGCATTTCTCGCAGGTCCCGCCCTGGCGCTGTTCGTGGCCGCAGGACGGGCACTGAAACCGCAGCGTGGCATGACAGCGAGTGCAGAACCGCGCAATGTCGCGCACTTCGGTGCCGCATTTCGGGCACTTGACCATTGGCCGCACGCCGGTGACACCTAGATCGGCCGGGCCGGCGGCCGGCTTATTGGGGCCGGAACTGCTCATCAAGCAATTTTACCGGGAACGGGCTGCGAAGGAGCGGGAGTCGGGCGAGCCTGCGCCCACGTCGTTAACACTGGCCGGGAGACCAGCGGGAATCGCCAGGAAGTGGGTGCTCTTGCGGCGGAGGCCGCTCGAGGTGGCGAATCCCGCGTCGAGGCTAACTGATCGAGGGAAAGCGAAACCAGCGGAAGCCGCTGTTCGAGAGCGCGGACCTTGCGCCATTGCCGTTGAAGGTGCGGCGGCTAGGGTCCGGCGGCCGCGGGGCCGCCGCATTCTGGGCGAGGGCTTGTGGAGGGGGCGCCAGCAGGCGCACCACGTGGCCCAGCCGCTCCTGCCTGTACGGCTTTGCCATGCAAACAACCGCGCCGAGCGAATGCGCATTCGAGTAGTCCGTGGGGTTTCCATTGCGCGTGGTGAGCAGGACTGGAATTTTCTTCAGTTTCTCGGTGGATTTCACGAAGACGCAGAGCTCGAACCCCGGCAGCCCCTCGCCCTCGACTTCTGCGATCAGCAGCGCGGGAGTAAAATGATTGAGCACTTCGCGCGCGTCCGGGGCGTTCTTCACGGCGATGACGTCATAACCCTCGCTGGTCAGATAATTTCGCAGCGATTCGCGAGCAGTTTTATCTGCGTCCACCGCCAGCACCAGCGGTCTTGTGGATCCGGGTTCCGGCATGCTGCAAACGCGCACGGCATGTTCGTCCAGTTTCCGGCCGCAGGAGTCCACCAGGTCTTCTCCAACTCCGGGTCCGATGGCAATCGCGACCGCCAAGCGGCCGTCGGCCATCTCATGTATTCGAGCAACTCTGCCATGTTGTTCGGCGTGCAACGCGCCCGGGGCCTTGCAGTACGGAAACGTGACCGCCACATCCATTCCGCGTTCGAAGGATTTGTTTTGAGTGACGAAGAGGATGCCGCCGCGGGAGACGTCGATGGTGGTTGAAATCTCATCCGGGCCATTCTCTGTGACATGCACACCGCGCACGCGCACCGGGGCGGAAATCAGCGCCCGGCGGCGGCGCCGGCGCTCGGTGGAAGGCACGCAGTTACCGTCGCGAGCCTTGGTGCCAGCTTCACTGCCGAGAGCACGAGCTGCCTCTGCAGCCGCGCTGGCAATGGAATTCGCTGGCGGTTGTTCGGTCGGCGGCGCAGCCAACGACGTCGCATCGGCCGCGGCAGGGTCCTGCTCTCGC